>CAMAWS010000271.1 GCA_945861845.1 Candidatus Sulfopaludibacter sp. SbA3
GCAACGACTCTCAGGTTTCGGGCTGCCTCAACATCGGCACTAACGTTGGGACCATCCGATGTCACAACTACTTGAACGACTGGAAACTCCTCACCTTTGAAGCTGAGGTCTCGGATCATGGCAGTGCCGCGGACATTTGGTTCCTTGAGCGAGCCGTCCCCCTGGATGTCGGCCTGGGTGACTTTTCCTGTCAGGCCCTTTGGCAGATCGAGACCTTCCACTTCAGCGAAATCGAGATTCGATAATCGAGCAGAGAATTTCAAAGCCTCAGTTAGCTGATTGAAAATCACCGAACCCGAGATCGTTGAGCCATTTCTGCTGAGCGCTCCCGAATCAACTGTGAGGACAGGTTCAAGGTAGCGAATGTGCCCGCTTGCGGTTCCGACATCCCGTCCGTTGACGTGCAGTTGTTCTGCCCGGATGTCCCCATCGATACTGAATGGGTTCAGGGAAACCAGGTGCAGATTTCCCGTCAGCGACCCGCTGATCTTTGTCGCGAAATAGGGTTCCAGGTCGGAGCCCAGGACGCGAACCGCCCTGATGCGCAGGTCGATTGGCGAACCGCCCAACACCAGACGTCCGTCCACCTGGATCTCGGATTTTCCTTGGGTAATTCGCACGCGTCGCAGATCGGCGGCTAACGTGCTGGAGTCGAACCTGACGGCACCCGAAACCTGGTCAGCAGCCCACTTCTTTTCGTACATGTGCTTTTGCAGTGTGAAGCTGCCGTCCAGAAGTGGCTTACTGATGGGTCCCTTCAGGGTCCCTTGAAAAGTACCTGATCCATTGGCATCGCCGTAAATGAAGCTGACTTCGCTGAGGTCCGACGACTCGAGCGAGACCTGCAAGTCCGAAGCTGACGGGTGAATCAGTCCCTCGGCCACCACTCTGGTTTCCCGCAGGCGGACGTCGGCGTGTATCAGCCGTGCGTGTCCGTCACTTATTTCAAAACCTGAAGAGCCAGTGAGCGGCAGCGCGACCACGCCGGGGAGCGTAGCTGCTGGATAACCGTCGAGGTTCGCATTCCCCGAAAACCGATACTTCTCCATCGCACCCTCGAACGACCCCTTGAGGATGCCGGAGAGTCGAGAGTAGATCCGGTACTTCGCGTCCCACGGATAGTCCCGGTAGAACTTCGAGCCATCGACTTGAGAGAATTCGACGTCCAATCGCGTCTTGGGGTCGCCGGGAAGGTCGGTAACCGAGATGTTCCCTTTCGCTCGCCCCCCACCTATTTCTGCGACAAAATTCTGGAACGCCGCTTCCCTGGCGGGATATCGGTAGGAGTATCGCGACGAAAGCTGCGCCACGGACCAATTATTGAAATCAATTCCGTCTCCGGTTGTGTTGCCCGCCGTTGAGAAATCGCTCCTCGAGAACTCCATTCTGCCAGCCACCGTGACAATTCCTGAGACGCGCGCCCTGTCGACGAAGTCATTCAAGAGTGCCGTGTCCATGGGGCCGCTATATTCGAGAACACCGGTAAGATCCTTGCTTAGGAGTGAATTGACTCTTCCCTGTAGCTGTAGTTGAGAACGGCCTGTCCGCAGTTGGACGTGCCTGGCAAGAAGTGTTCCTCGGGTGTAGTCCACGTCGGCATCAAGAGAATATGGAAGGTTCGGGTGGGAAGGCACTGCCAGATCACCTTCATATTTGACGTTACCCGATAGAATTCCCGTCGCACCCAGGTAGCTCAGTTCCGTCGAGAGATTTGAAAAAGAAAAATCAACCGAGACCTGTCGGTCAAGCAGGAATCCAGTCCCCTGCAGCACTCTGAAATGCTCAATTGAGAGTTCAAAGTCTAGGGGCTTGGCCGGATTCAAAGCCACAGGCTCTGGAATGTTCGTCCGCCCGTCAGCGCCAGCCACAACGCGGAACTGCGGTTTGCTGACGATGAGTTCAAAGAGATTCAGTTTCCGCTGGAAAATGCTCCGCAGGTTCAGGCCAATTTGAACTTGAGATACGCGGAGAAGCGGAGGATCCGTATCCTTTTCGCGGCCCCGAAGTACCAGATCGTCCAGGACGATCCGCCTTGCATTCAAATTCCAATGGAACCCGCCAAGGGTTACCTTGGCACCCGTCCGGAGTTCAATCTCCTGAGTGATGTATCGCTGCGCGTCTCTCTCGAAAGCTGGCGAGTTGACGTAAACAAAAAGGGTTCCAGCCGCCGCGAGAAATACAAGCGTGGCGAGTGCAGTAAAGGCCAGCACTCGTTTCTTACTCAAGAATCTCAATAGAGCTCCTCTTTCGAATGGCTTCCAACCACCGTTCAACCTCGAGACTCAGCTTCTCATTGATCACGTTGCTCCGAACTTGATCCACAATCGACTCCATCGCCGGAACAGGCTGCAACCCGCTCTTTTCCGCGGCCGGCACGAAGATCGACTTGTAGTATTGGAGTACTTCATCGTCCGTCGGCCGGATGAACTGAACAAAACGGATTCGGAAGAATTCCGCGCGCCTCAAACGCACCACAATGGCCTCGCGTAGTCGCTCCTGAGAAACTCCATTCAGATTCTGATGGCGCCCCAGCTCTGCCGCGACCTCGGCCGTAGAGATCTCGATTCCCGGGAATTGGGAGATCTGCTCGTCAATCAGGTGTACATCGATCAGTTCGCGGAGGATCTCCTTGTCGTTCTTCGTCGCAGGCTTGTCCAGAATTGCCTGGATACTCCGTTCCATTCGCAGGTCGCTCTGCGTAATGAGGTGATTGTTGACGACACCAACCATCCTGTCGATAATTTCCCCTCCGACCGAGCCCGCAACCAACCAAATGGCGATGAGCAGAGAATTCATGGTTAGAAGGTGTGACCCAGGGTGAAAAAGAGTTTGATCCGCTTGTCTCTTTGACCGTCCAGGCGGATTCTCGGATACAAGTTGACGCCAATATCAAAGCGTACCGGGCCCAATGGCGTGTCATACCGCAGGCCTGCTCCACCGGTGTGAGTGAAATTGCTGAGCTTCACGTCTCGAATTCCCGGGAAAGTGTTGCCGGTGTCATAAAAAACGGCTCCACCCAGATCCTTTAGCCAAAAAACCGGCAAGGGAAAGCGATACTCCAGGTTTCCAATTGTGATGGCGTTGCCGCCCCCCTCCGGGCCCGCATCATCCTGGCTAAAGCCACGTAAAGTGGTGGATCCGCCGGCGAAGTAGCGTTCGGTAATCGGCAGCTGCCGGGTCTGGCCAAAAGGCTGGTTCCAACCGACTCGCACTGCCGCCGCCAGGACTGCCTTGCGGACCCTTCGATAAAACGTCGATTGGTTAAAGAACGAGGTGAAGTTGATCTCCGACTTCAGCGCCCGGCTTGCAACCTGGAAACTGGTGGTCTCGAAACTCCCATGGCTCGGATTGATCGAGTCATCCCGCCTGTCGCGGACGAACAATCCGCCGAGTCGGGCGATCTGAATCGTCCCGCCCTCAGGAAACTGGGGCGCTCGGGGGTTAACTCGAATGTCGCTCGGATTGACCGTTTGATAGCTCGCCGTCAATTGCAGAAAACTCTTGCTGGCAGACAATCGGCGGATAGCTTGAATGGAGAAATCGACCCTGCTCGCATCGAACTGTTTCTGATGGGTGCGTTCCGCAAAGACAGAGGCATAACCTTCAACATTGCGGTTGAAGAGCTTGGGTTCTCGGTAGGTTGATTGCAGAAGCAACTGGCCCGGTTTACCGCCTCGAAGGCTGCCCCGAAGCCGCAGACTGATGGACCGATCGAAACCAAATAGATTGCTGTGCGCAATTTCGAATGTCGCCCGCGGCCCTTCACTTTCCTTGAACCCGATGCTGGGGGTGAGCAGAATGGGGTTGCCGTCCTCAACCTGAATCAGGACGTTGCGGACGTCCTTCGAATTCTGTTGAAGGGTGACAATATCAACGCGAGTGAACAAACCAGTGGCATAAAGTTTCTGCTGGGAATCCAGGACGGCCTCTGGATTGTAGGCCGTTCCTTCATAAAGATTGCTGTTTCGGTGAACGATTTTTTCCTGCGTCAACGTGTTGCCGGACACCAGAATCCTGCCAATTCTGAAGGACTCTCCTTCGACGATGGCAAACGTCACTGCGACGCCGACCGAGCCCGCCAACCGATGAGAATCCGTTTCGATGGCTGCATCCGGAAACCCCTTGGCGTAATACATCGACATCAGAGCCGCCCGCGCGTTGTCCAGTTCTGCCGGTGTGTACAACGTGCCCGTGGCGAGTCCGGACCGCTCAAGCAATTCGGAGGACGAAACCTTGACGTTTCCGGCAAACATGATGCTTTCGATCGGCGACCGGCTACCCTCTGTTATTGAAAACACCACCTCAAGCGCATGTGCCCTTTCGATAGAGGCCCCTTCGACAAGAGTGTTTTCAAATCCCGCTTCCCTGTAGAGGCTGCGAATCGCATCTGCGTCCCGTTCGAGCAGTTCAGGACTAAAAACTCCGACTCCGAACAACCCTGCCGCCTGTACCTTGAGTCGCTGCTTGATGACCTCTTCTGAAAAAGCCGTGCTTCCGACAATCCGAACTGCATCGATGCGATGGGGAACACCCTTCTGCACCTTGTAGTTGACCTGAACGGCATTGTCCAAAGGCGCGGTGATGATGTCGGACTGTACGGAGGCGTCAAAGAACCCCTCCTGTTGCATGAAACTGCGCAGATTCGTCCCACCCTCTGCAACCAGATCCGTGTCGACGGACCCTTCTTCGAATATTGGGATCAGGGTCTTTAGCTTCTTCTGCGGGACCGAGTATCCGGTAACTTCCACGAGGGTGAATTGTCCGGGATCAATCTTGAGGGTGAAATCGATGGTGTTTGTGGCTGCTCGGTCCACCCGCTCAACATCGATGCGCGTATTCAGAAAGGCCCCAACATCCAGGTTGACGAACTTCTCCCGAATTCGCCGGAGCCCTGATTCGTATTTTTGAAGTAGGAAGTCGTCGCCGGCCTTCAGCAAAAAGGCCTCTGCCAGTTCGTTTGGCGTAAACGTCTCTTCGGCGCCGGAGATCTTCACTTGCCCGATCCTCGCCTTACGCCGGACGGTGGCGTTCAGGGTCACTGTGGCAAGGCGGGTCTTGTTGTCGAATCGGGTTTCCGGCGTCACGCGGGCATCGAGATAGCCCTCCTCGATGAGGAGTTTCGCGCTGTCGGCAGCCAGGCGGTTGACGACCGATTCGGAATAGCGCTCCCCAATAGGTAGTCGGAAAAAGCCGGAAATGGATCGGTCCAGCAGCTTCTCCGGCTGCAACTGGAAAGTACTGAAGTAGTAG
>CAMAWS010000272.1 GCA_945861845.1 Candidatus Sulfopaludibacter sp. SbA3
AGCTTCAGCCCCGACTGCCATGACCTTCAGCGGAGACGTTGAACGCGTCCCCATGACCAACATCCGCAAGTCCATCGCGGAACACATGATCCACAGCCGGCGCACGTCGGCCCACGTCACCACGTTCTTCGAAGTCGACGTAACCCACATCCTCAGGATCCGCGAGAAGCTGAAACCGGAATTCGAACGCAACGGCGTCAAACTGACCGTCACTCCGTTCTTCATGGCTGCCGCCGTGAACGCACTCCGGAAATTCCCCATCATCAATTCTTCGGTCGACGGCGACACGATTGTCTACAAACGGGCGATCAACGTCGGAATCGCCGTCAATGTGGAATGGGGACTCATCGTTCCTGTGGTCAAACACGCCGAAGACAAGAACCTGATGGGCATCGCCCGCGCCATTAACGACCTTGGCGAACGCGCCCGCACCAAGAAACTGTCGCCGGACGACGTTAAGGACGGCACGTTCACCATCACCAATCCCGGACTATACGGCGGACTGATTGGCACCCCGATCATCAGCCAGCCCCAGGTCGCCATCATGGGAATGGGCGGAATCAAGAAACGCGCAGCTGTTATCGACGATGCCATCGCCATCCGCTCGATGATCATCCTGTCCCTGTCTTTCGACCACCGCATCATCGATGGCGCGATAGCGGACCAGTTCATGGCCGACATCCAGAAACAGCTGGAGAACTGGACCGCCTGATTGAATGTATGAACATCTGAAAAAGCGCGACCAGATTCGCGAGATCACGAGCAAGGTGTTGCAGACGTTTGGGACCCTGCAGCCGAAACTGGAACACCTTGCTTCCACTCCCCTCCCCGACAAGTCCGCCGTCATCCAGGTTATCGACGACCTTCTCGCCGTCGTCTACCCTGGGTATTTCGGCCGCAAGTACGTCGAGAACTCCAACATCGAGTACCACATCGGCGACCTGATCGATTCGATCTACGCCAGGCTCACCCAGGAGATTTACCGCAGCATCCGGCCACAATGCAGCGCGTCAACCGACCACTGCGACCACTGCCACGAACAGGCGGAAGACGAATCGCTTGCCCTGTTGAACAAGCTGCCTGAACTGCGCCGCCGCCTCGCGGTGGACGCGCAGGCCGCCCATGATGGCGATCCTGCCGCGAAGAGCATAGGCGAGGTTATCTTTGCCTATCCGGCCATCTTCGCAATCACCATTTTCCGCATTGCCCACGAATTGCATCTGCAGAAAATCCCGCTGCTTCCGCGCATCATGACGGAGCATGCCCACTCCGTCACCGGCATTGACATTCATCCAGGCGCGGCAATCGGCAGCGGGTTCTTCATCGATCACGGCACAGGCGTGGTCATTGGGGAAACAACGGTGATTGGCAACAACGTCAAGATCTACCAGGGCGTCACCCTGGGCGCGTTGAGCTTCGCGATGGATGAGGAAGGGCGGCTGGTGCGAGGGCAGAAGCGTCATCCAACCATTGAAGACGACGTCGTGATTTACGCGGGAGCCACCATTCTTGGCGGCACCACCTGCATTGGCAAGGGTTGCGTGGTGGGTGGAAACGTGTGGCTGACCCGGTCGTTGCCGCCGTTCAGCCGGGTGACTATTTCGGAGCCGGAACTAGTGATTGATAAGAAGCAGTAATATGAGCCGCGTGAGCGGCGGCAGCTTCCCTTAGCCACCAGCTTCAGAGCCTGTCCGAGTATGGCGTTCTGAGCCGCGTAGCGGCGGCAGTTTTCTAGCCCCCGGCTTCAGCCGGGGGGTTCAGAAGCATGTCTCTATTGATATGAGGGCCGTAGGCCCGATAGATCTTTCGCACCTAACGGCGCTCCATGGCGTTTACGATCAATCATTGGTCCACCGGCTAAAGCCGGTGGCTAGGGGGCCTGCCGCCGCTCCGCGGCTGTCGCAGGTTTCTACTGTTTGACGTAAATTTCGGCGCCGGCCTTCTTGAACTCGTCGCTCTTCTCTTCCATCCCCTTCTTCATGGCCGATTCTTCATCCAGCCCAAGGCTTTCCGCGTAGTCACGAACATCCTGGGTGATTTTCATCGAACAGAACTGGGGACCGCACATGCTGCAGAAGTGCGCCACCTTGGCGCCGTCCTGCGGCAGGGTTTCATCATGGAAGTCTTTGGCCGTCGTAGGATCGAGGCTGAGGTTGAACTGATCCTGCCAACGGAACTCGAATCGTGCCTGGCTCAGCGCGTTATCGCGCTCCTGAGCGCCCGGGTGGCCTTTGGCAAGATCCGCCGCATGCGCCGCAATCTTGTAGGCAATGACGCCGTCCTTGACATCCTTCGCGTTGGGAAGACCAAGATGTTCCTTCGGCGTAACGTAACAGAGCATCGCCGTGCCGTACCAGCCGATCATCGCGGCGCCGATGGCGCTGGTGATGTGGTCGTAGCCGGGAGCGATGTCTGTGGTTAGAGGCCCGAGCGTATAAAACGGCGCTTCCTTCGTCAGTTTGAGTTGGAGATCCATGTTCTCTTTGATGAGGTGCATAGGGACGTGGCCGGGACCTTCGATCATCACCTGGACATCGTGCTTCCAGGCGACCTGGGTGAGTTCACCCAGGGTCTCGAGCTCGCCAAACTGGGCATCGTCGTTAGCATCCGCGATGGAGCCGGGCCGCAGGCCATCACCCAGGCTGAAGGAGACGTCATAGGCCTTCATGATCTCGCAGATCTCTTCGAAGTGGGTGTACAGGAAGTTTTCCTGATGATGGGCGAGGCACCATTTCGCCAGGATCGACCCGCCACGACTGACGATTCCAGTACGGCGTTTTGCGGTCCAGGGGATGTAGCGCAACAGCACTCCGGCATGAATAGTGAAGTAATCCACACCCTGTTCGGCCTGTTCGATGAGCGTGTCGCGGTAGAGTTCCCAGGTCAGTTCCTCGGGCTTGCCGCCGCACTTCTCAAGAGCCTGGTAGATGGGAACCGTTCCGATCGGTACTGGAGAATTCCGCAGGATCCATTCGCGGGTCTCGTGAATATTCCGTCCGGTTGACAAGTCCATCACGGTGTCGCCGCCCCACGTGATGCTCCACCGCATCTTCTCCACTTCCTCTTCGATCGACGACGACACGGCGCTGTTGCCGATGTTGGCATTGATCTTCACCAGGAAATTGCGCCCGATGATCATGGGCTCCAGTTCGGGGTGGTTGATATTCGCCGGAATGATGGCGCGGCCGCGGGCAATTTCGTCGCGGACAAACTCGGGAGTGATGAAGTCCGGAATTGCGGAACCGAAGGACTCGCCACGATGCTGGAACAGCAGGCTGGCGCGCTTCGATTCGGGCTTGAAGGCCTGTTCACGCCCGAGGTTCTCGCGAATGGCGATGTACTCCATTTCGGGAGTGATGATGCCTTGCTTCGCGTAGTACATCTGCGAAACAGACCTGCCCGTGGCCGAGCGCCGGGGCTGCCGTTTCAATCCTGGAAAGGACTCAAGCCGGGTGCGGGTCTCGCCCTGGGCGGCCAGGTTGGCGTGCTGAAAGGTCAGATAGCCGTTGTCTTCCGGACGCACGGCTCGCCCCTCGATCGCCACAGTGTCGCCGCGGTCGCTGATCCACGGTGTGCGGATAGCCGGCAGGCCTTGCCGGGGATCGCAAAGGAATTTGGGATCGCCCCACGGTCCCCTGGTATCGTAAACCCGGATTGGCGCATTGTTGCCGGAGATGGTGATTTCGCGCAGTGGGACACGCACCGATGGATGCAGCTTGCCGGAAACGTAAATTCGAGTGCTGGCGGGAAGTGCGTTATCGAGGTGGGTGGAATCCTTGAACTCTAGTCTGGACGTACTCATTGATGGCTCCCTTCGTCGGAATTACCCGAATCAGGTTCGTAGGGTCGGCGGGGAGGAAAATCGTCGTCCCCGCCCTCTCAGCTATTACAGCTCCCCTGTTATGGAAACTAGACGTTGAACGAACTGCCGCAACCGCAGGTTCCGGAGGCGTTCGGATTGTTGAACTTGAAGCCGGCGCCGTGCAGGCCGTCGACGTAGTCCACTTCCACTCCGTCCATGTAGGCCAGACTGGTTTTGTCGATGAAAACCTTCAGCCCTTCGAACTCGAACACGTTATCGCTCTGGTCGTTGAAATTCTTGTCGAAGCCCATCCGGTATTGAAAACCGGAGCAGCCGCCGCCCACCACCTGGATGCGCAGACCGGCAAATTGATCGGGCTGTTCCGTGAGGATCTCTTTGACCTTCTCTTCGGCTTTCTTGGTCAGACTAATCGGCATCTTAATATCCTCCCTGGATCATATTCCCATGGCCTGAAGCCGAATGGTCCGTTCGCGGGGCCCATCGAGTTCGGCCATGATCACGCTTTGAAACTCGCCAAGGACGACGACTCCGTCCGCAATCTGGAGTGTGATGTTCGTACCGAGCATCAGGGACCTCAGGTGCGAATCCGTATTGCGCCGGTCGCAATCGGACCAGGCGGGATCGTTGTGACGGTAGTAGGCTTCCTTGTCGATCAGGCTGGCCAGGTGAGTCTTGATGTCGTGCACCAGGGCATCCTGCCATTCATTGATCAGGACGGCACAGGTCGTATGTAACGACGAGATCATCACCGCCCCCGCCTGCACTCCGGATGTTTTGACGAAATCGCGAACAGTTTGTGACAAGTTGTATAGATCTTCGCGGCCGTCCGTCTGAACTTTGACGACGGTGCTCACGACCCGGTAAGCCCCTGTTGCGACGTCAACGCTCGGCTCCGGAACTTTCACTGAGGCAGAAGCCATAATTCTTTTTTCCCCTCTTCGGTAGGTGGTGACATTGTGTTCTCTGGCACAGGCACAAGCAAACTATTATACCAAAAATTATAAGGTACAATCGGGGCGTGGTTACATACTTACTGCTTCTCTTACCCGTCGTTCTGATTATCGGAATCGTGATCGCCGTCAAGCGGCAATCCGCCGTGACCCAGGCACTGTCGGAAAAGGCCCGGGAACAGGACACCAGATTCTTCGAACAATCCGCCAAACGGATGGACGCCACGGTGGCCGAGGAACTTGCCAAGAAGGCCCGGGATCCCCGGTTGGCCTCACTCACCCAGGAAGACCTGGTCTACGAAGTCCTGAAAGAGTGCTTCGACCCCGAGATTCCCTTGAACATCGTCGACCTCGGACTGGTCTACTCTGTCGAGGTTAAGCCCGAAGCCGTTATCGTCAAGATGTCCATGACGTCCCCGCAGTGCCCTTCACACGTTGGGATCCGCGAGGATGCCAGAACCA
>CAMAWS010000273.1 GCA_945861845.1 Candidatus Sulfopaludibacter sp. SbA3
GGCCGAGGTCGGCAAGAAGGTCGGCGCCACCTTCGGCGATGCGAAGCGCCCGCTGCTCGTCTCGGTGCGCTCCGGCGCCCGCGCCTCGATGCCGGGCATGATGGACACCGTGCTCAACCTTGGCCTCAACGACCGGACGGTCGAGGGCCTCGCGGTTGCCAGCGGCAACCCGCGCTTCGCCTATGACAGCTACCGCCGCTTCATCCAGATGTATTCCGACGTCGTGCTCGGGCTCGAGCACCACCACTTCGCGGAAATCCTCGACGTGCACAAGCAGGACAAGGGCGTGGAAGGCGACACCGACCTCGACGCCAATGACTGGAAGAAGGTCGTCGCCAAATACAAGGAGGCGGTGCAGCGCGAGCTGAAGCGCCCCTTCCCGCAGGATGTGAACGACCAGCTCTGGGGCGCCATCGGCGCCGTGTTCGGCTCGTGGATGAACCAGCGCGCCATCACCTATCGCAAGCTGCACAACATCCCGGCCGACTGGGGCACTGCGGTCAGCGTGCAGGCCATGGTGTTCGGCAACATGGGCGAGAAGTCGGCGACCGGCGTCGCCTTTACCCGCGACCCCTCGACGGGCGAGCGCGAGTTCTACGGCGAATACCTGATCAACGCCCAGGGCGAAGACGTCGTGGCAGGGGTCCGCACTCCCGAGCCAGTCGCCCTGCTCAAGGGCCACATGCCGGAAGCGTTCGCCGAACTGGAAAAAATTCGCGCCAGGTTGGAGCAGCACTTCCGGGATGTTCAGGACTTCGAGTTCACGATACAAGACGGCAAGTTGTACATGCTGCAGACGCGTAACGGCAAACGCACCGGCCTTGCCGCAGTTCGTTTCGCTTTCGAGATGGAAAAGGAAGGGCTGATCGACTGGAAGACCGCTATCCGGCGCGTGCCTGCCGATCAACTCGATCAGCTTCTTGCGCCGGTGTTCGACGGCGAAGCCCTGAAAGGAGCCCAATGCATTGCCATGGGTTTGCCGGCTGGTCCGGGGGCGGCCTCCGGGAAAATGTATTTCAGCGCCGAGCGCGCCAGCGCCGCGGCCAAGAGAGGCGAGAACGTCATTTTGGTCCGCATTGAAACATCGCCGGAAGACCTGCGAGGCATGATCGCCGCCAAGGGTATTCTGACGGCAAAGGGCGGCGTCAGCTCGCACGCAGCGCTTATCGCCCGGCAGATGGGCAAAGTGTGCGTCTGCGGCGCCGGCGCGTTGCGAATCGACTACGACGTCAGGACGATGACCGTGGGAGGCAAGGCGTACCCCGAAGGCGCGTCTCTGTCGATCGACGGCACGGCCGGAGCGGTATATCCCGGTGAGATCAAGACCGCGCCGTCCGAGATCGTTCAGGTGCTCATCGAGAAATCCCTGAAGGCGGAGGACAGCACCACCTACCAGATGTTCAAGCAATTGATGGACTGGTGCTCGAAAGTCACGCGGCTGCAGGTGCGAACGAACGCGGAAACTCCGGAGCAGGTAAAGAATGGCATGGCGTTTGGAGCGGAAGGCATCGGCCTTGCCCGGACGGAACACATGTTCTTCCAGGGCGATCGCATCGATGCAATGCGCGAAATGATTCTTGCCGATAACATCGATGACCGGAAAAAGGCGTTCGCAACGCTGCTGCCATACCAGAAGGAAGATTTCGTTGGAATTTTCAAGGCCTTGAAGGGACTTCCCGCCACGATTCGTTTCCTTGATCCGCCGCTGCACGAATTTCTTCCTCACGAAGCCGTTGCGCAGAAGAATCTTGCCAGGAAAATGGGCGTGCCAGTCGAAAAGATCTGGGCGCGGGTCAACGAGCTTCAGGAGTCCAACCCCATGCTTGGTTTCCGGGGCTGCCGCCTGGGTATTGTCTACAGTGAGATTTCTGAGATGCAGGCTCGCGCAGTGTTCGAGGCCGCCGCCGAGGTGGAGAAGTCTGGAATTTCCGCGCGGCCCGAAATCATGATTCCCCTGGTTGGATATAAGAGGGAACTGGATCTCCAGGTTGAAGTCGTCCGTCGTGTCGCGGATGAAGTGTGGGATAAGACGGGCGTGAAGCCCAACTATCTCGTCGGCACAATGATCGAAGTCCCTCGCGGCGCTCTCACCGCGGACGACATTGCGCACACGGCCCAGTTCTTCAGTTTTGGCACCAACGATCTCACCCAAACGTGTCTTGGCATGAGCCGCGACGACTCCGGGTCGTTCCTGCCGGCATATATTGAATTGGACATTGTGAGGAAGAATCCGTTCGAGACGATTGACCAGGAAGGCGTGGGGCAACTTATCCAAATTGCCGTTGAGAAGGGGCGCCGGACACGGTCGGATCTCAAGATTGGCATCTGTGGCGAGCACGGCGGCGATCCCGAGTCCGTGAAGTTCTGCCACCGCGCGGGACTCACCTACGTCAGTTGCTCGCCGTTTCGTGTGCCTGTAGCCCGGCTCGCCGCCGCCCAGGCTGCGCTTGAAGAGGAGGCCGCGAGCAAGCAATAGAAGGGGAGATATGCAAAAATCAGTTTGAGTGCGTTCCCCCGAAAACTCCCCTCCTAAGTTAGGAGGGGTGCCGAGCCGGAGTGAAACGAAGGCTCGGCGGGGTGGTTCCTAATCCGCATCCTTCGTGGAACCACCCCGTCTGCGCCGCTTCGGTGGCTTCGCAACTTTTCTTGATGGCGCATCCACCCCTCCTAACTTAGGAGGGGAACTTTGCAAATGAGGCGGCTCTTATATGAAGCTCTTGTACTCATACCTTACTCGACACTGGGCGCTGGTTGCTTTTACGTTGCTTCTGGCCACCATCAACCAGACTTTCTCTCTGCTCGATCCATTGGTCTTTCGCTACATCATCGACGAATACGCCACAAAGCCCAGCGAATACACTACCCAGGAGTTCTTTCGCGGCGTCGGATTGCTGCTGGGGGCCGCAGTCGGCGTCGCGTTCATCTCCCGCGTGGCCAAGAATTTCCAGGATTACTTCACCAGCGTCATCAGCCAGCGCGTCGGCGCGGCGCTCTATTCGGATGGCATTCGGTATTCGCTGGAACTGCCGTACTCCACTTTTGAAGACCAGCGCAGCGGGGAAACACTTGGAAAACTGCAAAAAGTTCGAGGCGATGTCGAGCGCCTGTTCAGCGCCGCCATCAATATTCTGTTCTTATCCCTGATCGGCATTCTCTTCGTGATGGTCTATGCGTTAACCGTGCACTGGATCATTGCGGCAGTGTACTTCTCGACCGTCCCGATTCTCGCCACGCTGATGTCTTACCTCAGCCGTAAGATCAAGGTCATTCAAAAGCAGATCGTCGCGGAAACGACGGCCCTTGCGGGATCGACCACCGAGTCCCTGCGCAACATCGAATTGGTGAAGAGCCTAGGCCTGGCCCAGCAGGAAATCAAACGTCTCAACAACACGACGGGAAAGATCCTTGAACTGGAATTAAAGAAGGTCCGGTACCTGCGAAGCCTCAGTTTCATCCAGGGAACGTGCGTCAACGCGCTGCGGACGAGCATTCTGGGGTTGATGCTGTACATGATCTTTGCCCAGCAGATTACCGTTGGCCAGTTCTTCTCTTTATGGATTTATTCCTTCTTTATCTTTGGCCCGCTCCAGGAAGTTGGGAACGTCATGAACGTTTACCGGGAAACGGAAGCGTCCCTGGCGAACTTCGAGCAGATCCTCAAGATGCCGAAGGAGCCGCGTCCGGCAAATCCGATAGCTGTCGAGGCGGTGAATCGAGTTGAATTCGACAGTGTCGTGTTCCGGCATCAGTCGGCATCGACGAACGCGCTCGATGGCATTTCATTTGATGCCAGGGTTGGCGAGACGGTCGCGTTCGTCGGACCTTCGGGATCCGGAAAGACGACTCTCGTAAAACTTCTCGTGGGGCTGTACCGTCCGCTGGGCGGTGATGTTCGCTACGACGGGGTTTCCATCAATGATGTCGACCTCGATCAATTACGCGAACGAATCGGCATGGTGTCGCAGGATACTCAATTATTCTCGGGATCCATCCGTGAAAACCTGCTGTTCGTGAGTCCGAACGCCACTGACGATCAGTGCCTCGACGTACTGCATAAAGCCGCATGTCAAAGCCTGCTCACCCGCGCCGAAAAGGGTCTCGACACGGTGATTGGCGAGGGTGGCGTTAAAGTCTCAGGTGGAGAGAAGCAGCGGCTGTCGATCGCGCGCGCTTTGCTGCGGCGCCCGAATCTGCTGGTCTTTGATGAGGCGACTTCCTCGCTGGATTCGCTGACCGAGGAGGAGATCAGCGAGACGATTCGCGATGTATCCATGCGAAAGGACCTCATCACGATATTGATAGCCCACCGTCTTTCCACCGTGCTTCACGCGGATCGTATTTTCGTTCTCGAGCGCGGCCGGATCGTGGAATCCGGGCGCCACCAGGATCTGCTCGATCTTAAGGGTTTGTATTACGCGATGTGGCGCCAGCAGATTGGGGAGAGGCCTTCTCCAGCGCCTCGATTCGCTTCAGCAGTTCGGGCAGGCGCCTGAACACCGCCGAACTCTTCAACCAGTCCCGGTTATCGATTGCCGGGTAACCGGAGATCACCTTGCCGGCTTCCACGGAATTCGGAATGCCCGTCTGGGCGGTTGCAACTACGCCGTCTCCGACCTCCAGATGTCCGGCGACGCCGACCTGCCCGGTGAGTATCACGTCTCTTCCGATTTTCGAACTCCCGCCGAGACCAACCTGCGCGCACAAGAGCGTGTTTTCCCCCACATCGGACGCGTGGCCGATCTGGACGAGGTTGTCGATCTTTGCGCCACGCCGGACGCGGGTTTCGCCGATCGTGGCGCGGTCGATTGTGGCGTTGGCGCCGACTTCAACATCGTCTTCGATCACGACGATTCCGGACTGGACGATCTTGTAATAGGTCTTGTCGCTCTGTTTCGCGTATCCAAAGCCGTCGGACCCGATCTTTGCGCCGTCCTGCAGCGTGACGTTGTTGCCCAGGACGCAGAACTCGCGAACCGACACGTGCGCGTAAGCCGTGAAGTTGTCGCCGATGCGTGCGCCTTGCCGGATGTGGACGAAGGGATGGATGGTGCAGTTCGTTCCAATCCGGACGCCCTCTTCAATCACAACGAAAGGTCCGATCGCGGCGCCTTCGCCGATGTTGGCTCCAGGCGATACGCGCGCAGGAGGTTTTTCGGCGAAGTCTCACTCCAGACGCTCCGCGCAATCTGGCGCGGGCGAGCGAGGCGGGCGCTCCGG
>CAMAWS010000274.1 GCA_945861845.1 Candidatus Sulfopaludibacter sp. SbA3
TTTAGCCCCGTGCCAGGATCAAACAGAAATGTTCTGGAACTTTGCACGGGGCTAAAGCCCCGCGCCCACAGAGGGAAGTCATAAATCCCGCAACTAGCCAATCGCGTCCATAATCTCCATGACACCGACGGTTGCGAACAGGAGCAGCACGATCACGATCACGACATTCGTGCTCGTGCTGTTCCGGGGGATTGGACTCGACCAGGCCACACGATTGTTCAGGTAAAGAATGGTTCCCGCCAGAAACGGAACGAACAGGCTGCTCACGACCGTGTAGATCACAATCAGAAGCAGCGGCCGGCCCATCAGGATGAAAGGAATCGGCACAAGCGACATATAGGTCAGCGCAATCCGGTATGGCGTGCTCGTAACCTTTGTCACTTCCTTTCGGACATTGGAAGGAAAACGCCGGATGACTCCGTAGTAATCCGCAAATATGTACGGGATGCTCTGCCAAACGCCCAGCAGCGACGTAAACACGGCCGCCCAGAAACCGATGGCATAAGAATAAAAACCGATCGGACCCAGCGTCTCCGAAAGCTTGCCGGCCATCCCGGTTACAGCTTCGGCATCGGTCACCGGCACGCCGGGCACATGAAATGCCTGGTTGGAGATGACCATTACCGCCGCTACGAACAGTCCCGTGAGAATGTAAGCGATACTGAGATCGATCCGGATATACCTGAGATAGGCTGGTCCGGATATGTCTTGTTCACGCATCCAATAGTTATAGGACATCAGCGTGATTGTGCCGCCCAGGCCGCCCATGATCGAAAGCACATACACGCCGGACCCCGACGGAATCGTCGGGATCATCAGGCCCTTCAGTGTTCCTATGGGATCCTGGAAAATAAACGCGGCGCACAGGATGATGCTTCCGAACATGATGAATGTGAGCGTATTCATGATCTTCTCGAACCCGGTGAAACCGCCCTTCCAGACAATCGCAAAACCAATAAGGGAATGAGCGATCGCCCCGGTCGTGCGATCGACGGCGCCGCCGGTAAGGGTTTCAATGCCGAGGCCGCAGGCGCTCGCGAGGGCCGCGCTTACCGTAACGCTCCAGAAACAGATAAAGATTCCAAAATAGATCTTCACCCATGCGGGCATGTGATTGGCCCAGCCTTCAAGAATCGATTCGCCGGTCGCCAGCTGCCAGCGCCCGACTCCTTCTGCCAGCACGAATTTGAAGAATGCGCCGAATGCCACCGCCCACAGCAGGACCAGTCCGTAGTTGCCGCCGCTGACGGTTCCGGAAACGACGTCGCCCGCGCCGACCCCCGTTGCGGCAACGATCAACCCCGGCCCGATCCGTTTCAGCCAACTGATTTTCTGGCCGTCGATAGCTTTTGGTTCGCTTGCTTGATTGGACATAATGTGCGCGCAAGCTATCAGAAACACTTTCGAGCCAACAAGAGATACTTTTTCGCAGAATCCAGTCGTCGTTTCCGGAAGGTGGCGAATAGAATCGCGATTATGGCTGGAGTCATTCAATTCCTTGGGGCCGCGGCGCTCGCGATCACGGCAATTACCGCTCTCGGCCAGACCGGGGAGCCCGCAAGACTGTGGGCGATTCAGCCTCCCGATGAAGTCGTCGAATACGACCTCACGACTTTCGCGATGATTCGCACCGTGAAGATCCCGCCTTTGGCCGTGGCCGAACCGCGAAGGCTGACGATCAATCACCGCGGCCAGATCCTGGCGCAGCTTGAAGACACGGTCTGGCTGTGGGACGCGGGCAAACCCGTCCGGACGTTCAGCGCGGGCGCAAGCCGCTCGGAAGTATTGGACGTCAGCGTCACTGTCGCGGAAGTATCGCCCTCCTGGCTGTTGAGCGGCGACGGCACGAACCTGTTCGTGGCTCGAAACATCTTTCGCCGTGTTCTCAATGCCAGCGTGGACCACTATGCGTTCACGCGATTCCAGGTTTTGCGCACAGACCTCTCAGGCAAGGAAATCGAAACGATCGTGGACGATGAGTTCCGGCAGTGCGAATGCGCCACAGGCGTCTGCTCGGACACCTGCCCCCAGGGCCTTGTCTCCGCGCCGGGCCGCGTGATCGACGATTCTTTCCTTGTCACCCATTGGATACCGGGACTGCGCGAACCCGAGTTCCAGGAATCCTCCCTGTTCCGGAAGACGGGTTCCATATGGTCAGACAGCCCCTTGCCGCAGCCCATCAGGTCGCTGGGCGACCTGGCTGCAGCGATAAGACCCGTGTCCACTCCCACTCTTCTCGTCGAAAACGGCCGCTTGACGATTGTCGAAGTGACGCCGAATCGCCGCCGTCAAACTCCCATTCGTGTACGCAGTTCCGCCGACGCTTTCCTGGCCGGGCGCTAACGCCGGCTGTGACAGCGCGAATCCTTTTGGTACACTTCCACGCTTTATATGGCGACCGTTAGATTCACTCGAAACATTCAGCGCCACGTCGAGTGTCCTACCCGTGAGGTTACCGGATCGACTTTGCGCGCGGTGCTCGACCACTATTTCCAGGAGAACGAAAAGGCACGAGGATACGTTCTCGACGAGCAGGGCCGGGTCCGGCAACATATGGTGGTATTCATCGACGGCGAGATGGTTCGCGACCGCGACGGCCTGAGCGACGCCGTAGAACCGCATTCGATGATCGACGTCATACAGGCCCTATCTGGAGGATGATTAACGATGAGCGACCGGTGTTACGTGTCAACGAGGAAGGGACTGTTCACAGTGGACCGCGGTGCGTCGAAGTGGTCCATCAGCCGCGTTATGTTTGTGGGCGACAACGTTACGCTCACGATGCACGACCCCCGGAATGGGAATCTCCTGGCAGCGCTGAACCACGGCCACTTCGGTATCAAGGTACATAGATCCACCGATGGAGCGGAAACATGGCAGGAAATCGCCGTGCCGCAATATCCGCCGCTGCCCGAGGGGTATACGCCAAAGCCACATCCTTTCACCGGCAAACCGCTGGACTGGGCGCTCAAACTAATCTGGGGGTTGACTCCCGGCGGTTCCGATCAACCGGGAGTGGTCTGGTGTGGAACAATGCCCGGAGGCTTGTTCAAGTCCGAAAACAACGGCGAGTCGTGGGAGTTGAACCGCCCGCTGTGGGACGATCCGAAACGCGAAGACTGGGGACCGAACGGGGCCGAGTTTCCAGGAATCCACTCCATATGCGTTGATCCCCGCGACTCGCGGCACGTCAGTGTCGCCATTTCCACCGGCGGCGTCTGGATCACTCGCGACGGGGGAAAATCGTGGGGTCCCGGCGGAAGTGGAATGCGGGCCGACTACTTTCCGGAAGAACAAATGGGCGACAACAACGTCCAGGACGTGCACTGCCTCGCGCAGTGCGCCGCCAATCCCGAGGTCTTCTGGGTGCAGCATCACAACGGCATCTTCAGATCAACCGACGGCGCCGCCTCGTGGACCGAGATCAAGGACGTGAAGCCGTCCGTCTTCGGATTTCCCGTCGCGATCCATCCCCGGAAACCGGACACTGCCTGGTTTGTTCCCTCCACCAAGGACGAGAAGCGCTGCCCAACCGATGGCCGGGTCGTGGTCAACCGAACCGAGGACGGAGGCAAGACTTTCGAGACGCTTCGGCGCGGGCTTCCGCAGGAATACGCTTACGATCTGGTTTATCGCCACGGACTCGACGTGGATGAGACCGGGAACCGGCTCGTTTTCGGATCGACGACTGGTTCGCTCTGGATCAGCGAAGACGGCGGAGACTCCTGGCAGACCATCTCCTCGAATCTGCCTCCGATCTACGCGGTCCGGTTTGCAAATTCCTGATCGGGATTCGCGAGACTCAAATCCTGGAAAGCCGATAGAGTCCCGGCGCAATCATTACGGCGTGACCGTCTTTTACCAGCGCGCGATTGCCTAATCCGGCATCCGGCCGCGAGAGTCCCGTTACGCGGGCCAGTTCACCCGGAACGGTCAATCCGGCGCCGTTCAAAAAGCATCGGGCAACCTCACAAAGCGCAACCTGGCGGCTGACCTTTCGCGCCAGGGACAATTGCTCCGCAAAACGCTCCTCGGCCAACCCCCAGAGATAAGTGAACCTGGGTTCGTAGAGCACTTCACTGGGCACGACAATCATCGCGGCCTGAAGTTCGTCGATGGCGCGTGTAAACGCGGCGCGATCCGCGACGCCGGATTCATTGCGTAACTCCCCAGTGGCCATCTCCCATTCCTTGCGCAACACGCGCAGCACCGCCAGGGCCGGCTTGCTTAACCGCTTCTTCTCTTCACGGCGCGGCACGCCCATGAGCGCCTTGAAGTATGGAATCATCCGGGGAGCGATGAAGGTCGCCTTCCCGCGGCGCAGCTTTCCGTAGTAGACGCGGCCCCGGCGAAGGATTTCATCCTTCAGCAGCCAGGTGTGCGAGCTCTCCGGATCCTTCTGCATGTTGCGGGGCATGATCGCATCGCGCCTGCCGCAGACCGCGACGTACAGCGATGGCCCGGGCTGGCGCGAATCCGTCAAGCAGGCTGCGAATCCCACGTGCTCGATAAAACGTTCCGCCTGTACGGCGGTTTCGATACGTCCACCGCCTTCGCGTTGCCAGTGCAGGTCGCGGTATTCGTCGATCTCGTCGGGAAGAGTGTGGCGAAGCATACGACCAGGGATGATCCCCCTATTTATCTCCACCAAGCGCCTTTTCAGCGTCGGCTATCGTAATCATCAATGTCATGGGATCGACGGGGGACGGGGAAAAGCCGCAGCGCTCGTAAAACTTCTTTGCGTCTTCCGAAAACGCATGCACCAGGATTGCGCGAATTCCGGCGATATCGGCCGCCTGGAGTGTACGAAGGATGGCGTCGCGCACCAGACTTGCCCCGAGGCGGCGGCCCTGAAAGGTTCGATCAATCGCGAGGCGCCCCAAGACCATCACAGGAATCGGTTCCGGCATGTTGCGCCGGACCTTACCGGTTACTTCCATGTGGGCGATGGCGCCGTTAGCAAGGGCATAGTAACCAACAACGCGCCCCCCCGACGAAACAACGTACGTGCGGGATGCGCCGCTTTCCTCGTTGGTGAAGGCACGGCGCTTGAGCCAGTTGTCAAGCTGTGAAACGCCGGAATCAAAGGCCGAAATGTCGTGTTCCGGTGTTAGCCTTTCTGGCGCGGTTATATCGGGGGGCTCTGTCATTAACTTGATGGCTGCGCCCTGTCGGGCTTGCATTCGCAGCCGCTCATTTCCTTGATGGCTGCGCC
>CAMAWS010000275.1 GCA_945861845.1 Candidatus Sulfopaludibacter sp. SbA3
TGCGCTGGCTTCGCGTATCGCCATGGAAGGCTCCTCGTTCGTGCTGCACACGGGCGACCTCGCCTACATGCACGGGACATTCGAGCAGTATCATTCGAATTACTTCCCCTACTACGGCGCTCTCATGAATAGCGTGCCGTTCTTTCCAACGCCAGGAAATCACGACTACCTGTCCAACAATGCGGCGGCATATCTCGCACTCCACTCCGTGCCGCAGGACACGGTGCCTTTCAACGATCGCGGGCGGTACTATTCGTTCGATTGGGGAAACGCTCACTTCGTCTCGCTCGATTCCAACGCGTCGCTGGTAAGCGCAATAGAGGGGACGGGTTCGATGCTGGAATGGCTTGAGGCGGATCTCCGCGCCACGCGTCAGTTCTGGCGAATCGTCTTCTTTCACCATCCCCCGTATGCGGCCGGACCGAATCAATCCGATGAAATCTCATCACTGGTGCGGGAGAGCATGGTTCCGATTCTGGAAAAGTATGGCGTCCAACTCGTACTCAACGGACACGAGCATGCTTATCACCGCAGCCGCCTGATCCGCAATGGCACGGTTGCGAAACCCGCGGACGGGATCACGTATGTCACCAGCGGCGGAGGCGGCGCGTTTCTCTATCCCGTATTCCCACACAACCTGGTTGAGGTTTCGAAACCAGAGCACCATTACATCCGGGTGGACGTACGCGGAACCCGGATGACGCTTCGCACCGTCGGTATTGATGGGACCGAAATCGACAGGGTTACGCTCGCCCCGCCTCCGGCCATCGCAGAGGATGGCGCCGAACCCGCCGTCCGGTTCAGCCCGAGGCTGGAGCCGGGCGCAATGGTGCGTATTGCGGGACGTGGGCTGGCAGCCGAGGAAAGATATGCATCGGATCAGCAGCTCCCGAGAGATCTCGCAGGTACGGTCGTGACCCTGAATGGCCGCCCGATTTCGCTGCTGTATGTGTCCAGCCAGGAGATCCGCGGACAAGTTCCATTCGATGTTCGCGGGTCGGTTACGCTGGGAGTATCCACGCCGAATGGCTTCGTGGAAACCTCGATCAGAGTGCCGTAGAACAGCATTAGATCCACTCCTGCAAGTGATAGAATACGCATCGCGAAAGGAGCACGATGCTGAGTTTTGCTGGCCTTGAAGCCAAGGGAGTGACGATACCGAATGTCGTCAAGAAGCTTTATAACGACATTACCGCCGCCGAATCGCTGGACTCGATAACACAGAAGTCTGGAAACACTGCCGAAAACTGCAAGAATGCGCTCCGGTTCCTGACCGATGTCGAGGCAGCGGTCCGCCAATCCCAGAGGGTACCGCCGCCGCCGGGCGGTTACAAGGGCCTTAAAGTCGCCCGGAACTTCTTGAGTCCCGGGGCGGCGGTTTCAAGCATCGGATATACGCTCAGCCATAACAAGCGCAAGATCGCCGTATTTGTCGTGGGCGCGACGGTTGGCGTGCTCACCGGCGGGCTCGGACTTGTCGTGCTTGCCGCCGGCACCCTGGGCACTTATGCCGCCGGATCGGCATGGCGCCGCTGGGGCCACATTGTCCTCGCCCGCAAAGGGAGCATGGACTTCGATCCCAACAACGCCGAAGACTACGCGGATATCGAAAAGCACATCACAACGTGGCAGGACCGCATCGTCAAGCGCCAGATGGATGGAATCCTCCAGAAGATGCACTTCGAGCAGCAATGCTGGGATGTCGTCAACCGAAGCCCTCTGTTCACCAACGTCAATCCGCCATACCGATCCTGCGGTGAGTGGGTGACGGCGCTCGAAGCGGTTTGCCGTTTACGCAAATCCGCCGAGGAAGTTCACGTTGGGTTCAAGGACGTCATTCATTTCTGGGGCCTGGTGACCTTCGAAATGACCGATCGGCAGGAGAAGTTCGCGGGGCGGATTTCCCAGATTCTGACGGCCATCAACACGCAAATTCATAAGAGCAACCACACCTGCCGCTACACCACCGGATTTTTCGGAGACAGCACCAGCCGCAGCATCAGCAACGGGCTCTGCTATGAATGGAAGCCGCCATCGGCGAGCTTCCTGGGTGGCCCTGTGTTTTCAAAGCATCAGATCAATACCAACGTGATGTGGGAGCTGAGACTGCGAACGGAACGCACATCCCTGTTCATGAAACTGATCCAGGACGCCAGCACCTGGGGAAACCTCATCGAAACGGCGATCACCGGCGGCTCGATGGCGCTGCCCGGCAGATTCAGAAGCCGCCTCGCCCGTTCTGTGGATATGTTCAGCGGCGGCAAGCCCGACCGGGCTGAAGAGATTGCCGGTCTTTATCCGATTTTCACGAAGCAAGGCGAAGCCTGGGCGCTCCCCGGCGCCGCGGCGCCCCCAGCCACGCCAACAACAACGCTGCAGACGAGCAGCGTTACTCCCCAGTCCACCACCGCGGGAAGTGTGGCGCTGACGACAGCGACCGGCATCGGAACCCCCGCATTGGCCAACGTTACCGGAGCAATCGGTAGTGGAGTGGTCAGCGGTACGAACATCGGCACGAATATCGGCACGGCATTCAATCCCGCCGCCACTGCGGCGGCGCCTACGAATCTGTTCACGAATATCGTCGGTTCCTCGGCAAGCCACGCTGTCAATGTCGGAGCCGCTTACGGAACGGCGGGCTTGAGCGTGATGTTGGAAATCTTGAATTCCCTGGAGAACGACTCGCTGGTCAGCAAGGGAACCGATCTGCTGGGAATGGACGCCACCGTCAGCGAACTGCTCACCGCCCATGCGGGCGTCCTCAAGGATCATTTCGGAGCCATTGCCACGGCATGGAAAGGCTTCCGCAAAGCCGACGATGCTTTAATGAACCTCGGAGCCATCGCCAACTGCATCGATGCATTCACCGCTGCGGCCAACTTACTCCGCCGCGAACTGTACTACCGGGAGTTACTGCGCCTGTACCAGACCCTGTGGACCTTCGTTTGCCTGGTGGGATCGACGCACGGCGGAATCATCCAGATGATGGAGATTGAAAACCCGGAAATCATACACAAGCTGAAAGCCTGGCTGGATGAGGGACACTGTTCCACCGTGCAAGGCGGCGCCGCGGCCGATGACGTGTGCGCAGGCTACTGCTATCGGCCAATGACGGAAGCCCTCGCCGTGCTGCACCAGATCACCGCGCCGCAAACCGTGCTTGGCGCGCCGGTCCGGCCCATCGGACAGCAACCCGTTCCCCGCTCGGCCACGACCTAATTGGTCCCCGTTAAAATGGGTTCACCCTTCGAATTGAGGACCTTTTGCACCAGCCCAACAGGATTTCCGGCTTTCCCGGGAGAAATAACGATCGTCACCGGGGTTCCGGGCTTCAACGCTTCCTCCGCACGTTTCTTGTTCCAGCCTGCCTGAATAAAACGATGCGGGCTGTTCATTTCACCATTCCAATGAACGACGACGCCCTTGCTGTCCTTGACGTCAAATAAAATCTGGCAGTGAGGGTTCGTGAACGTAAATTTCGTCACGTTGCCTTTGAGTGTAATGGGGTGGGCCGTGTCAAAGACGCTGGGTATGCCGTGATGCGCGGATGCGGAGAATGAAACCAGAAGAAGGACTGCGGTTAATGCGGAGAGGGCGCGCATAGTCGATTCAGATGAACAAATGGGCCGGCTCCTGCGTGTTCAGAAGCGCGGCCCAGGGTCTTTGGTGCGTCCTTAGAAAGAGTTTCCGATGAACGGGAGCATGCGGCCGAAGTACATGATTCCAAGCCACAATACGATTGCTGATCCGGCAAACACCTTGGTAGTCAGCGGCGCTTCGTCGCCCGCTCCCAGGGCCCAGGGTTCGTCGATGACCGTATGGTACAAAACGTTTACGCCAGCAAGCAGGATCAGGCCCATCTTCCAGAAGAAAGCGACATTCATAACGTACTGGTCCGGAGTTGCGATAAAGAACACCATGCCGGTCATGGAATTAATTACGAAGCCGAAAATTCCCACCGGAAGAAGCGCGTGCAACGCCGAGAACGGCACATTCTTGATCATGCCCAGCATTCGCAGATTGACGACCATCACCACTCCAAATAACAGACCCAGCCCAATGAAATGAATCGTCTCGCACGCCGGCCATACCCAATCGCTATTGAGGGCGAACGCGGCGATATTGGCTCCCTTGAGGAATGCGGGTCCGGAGTACGGTGGAACTGCCCCGGCGGCTGCCTGTTCCCCGCCAACGGCGAAAGCCTCCGGATGACGAATCTCACCACCGGTATTCCCTGCTCTTGCCATCAGGCCAAACGACAGGATCGACAAGACAAGAACCGCCGGAATATTCCAGGCTGCCGGACGCGTGCGCCGGCGATACTGCCACAATCCGAGCCACGCCACGACACCTGTGATCTCCAGGAAAATGAATCCCATCAAAGCCGCTTCCTGGTGCGCATTGATCAAGACGTCGGACACACCCTCGCGGCCGGTAATCTCCATCTGGGCCCCGTTGCCGCTCATGTATGCCGGAAGCGTTATGAGAGCGAGGCCGAAAAAGACGGCCAGACTCGCCCGCTTGAGGTCGTCGCTTTTCGCCACAAGAGCAATAAGAAACAAGCCCACTCCGATGGCCGTGCCGATGATCGGGAAATGATTCAACAATAGATGTAAGTGCGACAGGTTCATTAACAGACTCCTCCGAAAATGTGTGTATACACCATTGCATTCGCTTTCGCATTCACTATTTCCACTCCGCGCTCGTGGCGATTAGCGATTGCCGGCGGCCATGATCGTCCAAAACATGCAATAATTCAGCGCGGATATGAAACAAATAGATCCCACCGATATCGTAACCATAAGGGACTTCTCCGTCGACACCTTGAAGAACATCGTCGAGCATCTGGAAGTTTCGACGGAGTTCGAACATATGGTATACCGTGAGGCCGAACTTGATGCGATCTGGTCGATCACCGCATTTTTCCTGGTCAACGAACCGGACTCCATCGGCCGCGAAGCAGTAAGGCGATTGCACGATGTTGCGCACGAGGCGCATGACCTTGTTGCCGGCAACCGCCCTGGGGACGCAGCCAGGCTCCTGCGAAATTTTCTTTAGAGATAAGACGATGCTGTCACGAGAAGAAAACGACCTGCTTACCCAGACAGGCGCCGGAACGCCAGCCGGCGCCTATTTCCGCAGTTACTGGCTTCCGGCACTGCTTGCCGAAGAGGTACCCGCCCCCGATTGCCCTCCTGTAA
>CAMAWS010000276.1 GCA_945861845.1 Candidatus Sulfopaludibacter sp. SbA3
GACCGAACACGAAACCGATGACCGGATCCGTGAGGTGCGTGAGCGCCTTGGCCGGCGGCTGGTGATTCTCGGACATCACTACCAGCGTGACGAAGTGATCAAGTTTGCGGACGTGCGGGGCGATTCATTCAAACTTGCAGCGTGGGCCGCAAACCGCAAAGAAGCTGAATACATTGTGTTTTGCGGCGTTCATTTCATGGCCGAGAGCGCGGATATCCTTAGCTCCGCCAACCAGAAAGTCATGTTGCCGGATATGAGCGCCGGTTGTTCCATGGCGGACATGGCTGCCATCGACCAGGTCGAAACCTGCTGGAGCGACATCGCAGAGAGTACGCCGGAAAAGATCATTCCAATCACCTACATGAATTCGGCTGCGAACATCAAGGCGTTCTGCGGCCGGAACGGAGGCGCCGTCTGCACCTCTTCGAATGCTTCCGCTGTAATGCGGTGGGCCCTGGAGCGTGCGGATAAGGTCCTGTTCCTTCCCGATCAGCACCTTGGACGGAACACGGCCTACGGCCTGGGCTACCGGCTTGATGACATGCTCGTGTGGGACCCTTTCGAGGAATTGGGAGGAAATTCTGCAAAGGCGCTGAGCGCTACCCGATTCATTCTCTGGAAGGGGCACTGTTCCGTACATCAGCGTTTCCTGCCCCAGCACGTTCGGCAGGTTCGGGCTGCGCATCCGGGAATCCGCGTCATCTCCCATCCGGAATGCCGCTTCGAAGTCACTCAACTTTCCGACGACGTGGGTTCCACCGAGCACATTATCAAACTCGTTACGCAGGCTCCGGCCGGCAGCATGTGGGCCATCGGCACCGAGATTCACCTGGTCAACCGACTTAAGAACGAAAACCCGGACCGCCTGATCATTCCGCTCGACGACTGCGGCTGCCTTTGCTCCACGATGTTCCGCATCGACGCGCCCCACTTGCTCTGGACGCTGGAAAACTTGATTGAAGGACGAGTTGTGAACCAGATCTCCGTCCACCCAGACATCGCGGCATCCGCCCGCATCGCGCTCAACCGAATGCTGGAAATTACCAACTAGATTCGAATTTCGAAATTACCCGAGGTTGATCATGGATGAATTAAAGAAGCTGATTCGTGAGGTTCCCGACTTTCCCAAACCAGGCATCCTCTTTTACGACATAACCACGTTACTCAAGGATCCCGCCGGGCTCCGCAGGGTTATCGACAGCCTGACCGAGAAGATTCGCCCCCTCAAGCCCGATTTGGTCCTGGGCATTGAAGCGCGTGGATTCATATTCGCCCCGGCCCTCGCCTACCACCTCGGCACCGGCTTCGTGCCCATCCGCAAGCCGAATAAATTGCCGGCGCCCACCGAGCGCGTCAGCTACCAACTTGAATACGGGACGGATACATTGGAAATTCACAAGGACGCCCTGAAGTCCGGCGCCCGTGTCGTCATTGCCGATGATCTTCTGGCGACTGGAGGCACCGCGCTGGCTTCAATTCGACTTGTCGAAAAGCTGGGCGCAAAGGTTGCCGCATTAACGTTCGTTGTGGAACTCGACTTCCTGAAGGGCCGCGATCGTCTCCATGGTTACGACGTTATTTCGCTGGTCACGTATTAGCTTTGAACGAACGGCGTTGAGCCGCGGAGCGGCGGCATTGTTTAGCCCACGGCGTCAGCCGTGGGTCCGTTACCCCGTAATGCATTGAATACTTGACATGTTTCAGCCCTTTGTTCAAATTAGGAAGCGTCTCTCGCGCCGGTGGTCATTTTTAGGCGCCTCTCACCCCCAGAGGCATATGGGCTAATAGGTGTTCGATCTCTGTTGGAAGATCATGGACACTTTAATCAAAATAAATCTCACGTCTTTTAACTTCAAGTTGACGAGATTGCTATATTTCATTCATTTAGACAGGTGGACCGCCGGAAATAAGCGGGCACTTCGGGTAACTCAAACAAGGAGAAAAAAATGAAACCAACCGCGATTCCAGGATCAAAGGTTGTTTTCAGGCTATTGGCGTTATGTCTTCTGCTGGGGCTGGTGATTGCACCGGTAGAAGCTCAGGAAACGTCGGGTGCGATCAACGGAACGGTTAGTGATGAAACTGGTGCAATTCTGCCCGGCGTCACAGTAACCGCGACAAACACAGCCAACGGCCGTGTGTCCACGGCCACAACGGATTCAGCTGGCACATATCGCTTACCTCCGCTGGAGCCCGGCCGCTATACGGTGAAGTTTGAAGTAGGACGTTTCACGCCCCAGGAATACATGGACGTGAACGTATTGCTTGGCCAGACCCTCAAGATCGACCCCAGGCTGAAGGTCGGCGGCATCGAGACCGCGGTACAGGTGACCGACACGGCTCCGCTGATCGACACGCAGAGCACCCTTGTGGCTCACAACGTAACGGAAGAGGAATTCGACCGTTTGCCGAAGTCGCGCACATTCCAGTATTTCGCCATGACCGCACCCTCGGTGAACAGCGGCGAGATCGAGGGCGGAATCCAGGTCAACGGCGCGAGCGGTTCCGAGAACAACTTCAACGTCGATGGCATTTCGACCAACAGCATCATCTATGGCAGCTCCCGCCAGAACGCGACATTTGAGTACCTGCAGGAAGTGCAGGTTAAAACGACAGGTATCGAAGCCGAGTACGGAGGGGCTCTTGGTGGCGTGATCAGCGCCGTAACGAAGTCCGGCGGAAACGAATTCCACGGTGACGTCCACTACTACTTCGCGGGCAATGCCATCAGCGCCGGCCCGGTGAAGCGGCTCGTTCTCGATCCGCGCGACGACAACACGGTTACATACCAGCAGGACAAGAAGGACCCGAAGAAAGTCAACGAAGTTGGCTTCACGTTCGGTGGACCAGTTGTGAAAGACCGGCTCTTCTTCTTCGCAGCGGCTTCGCCATCGTGGCTGCGCGAGACGCGTAATACCGGCTTTCTCTATGGAGCCCAACAGGATTCTACTGAGAAAAAGACAACTGACATGAATGCGTTCGGAAAGCTCTCCTGGGATCCTTTTTCCAAGCTCCGGACGAATTTCTCCTACCTCTATACACCCACGCATTCAACCGGCGTGTTCCTTGGACGTAACGGCCCGTGCCCCAGCTGCGACAGCAGATCGAGTGCGTCTATCCAGACGCTCAAAGGCCAGGGCTATTTTCAGCCACAGTCCAACTATGCGGGTAACATTGACATTATCGCGTCGAACAACATCCTGATCCAGGGGCGCGGAACCTATAGATGGGATGATTACAAAGACACGGGCATCCCAAATATTCCAGGCGTCACTTACCGGACCTCAAATCTTGCCATTCCCGGAATTCCAGCGGCTGTACAGGGCGGTGTTGGTTTTACGAATACGCCTCAGGTCACTCAGACGTTTTACGATCTGACCACCACGGCAGTGGGGCAATTGGACGTCAGCCTGTCTGGTAACCTGGGCGGTTTCCACAATATCAAAACGGGAACGGGCCTGATGAAGTTCGTCAATAAAGTAAACAGGTCGCGAAACGGCGGCGTTTACATTGACGTTTACTGGGGCACCACGTTCGCCAGTCTCGTTCCGGGCGTCGGCTCCGGCACTGGAACGTATGGCTATTACGAAGTCAACGAGTCTGGAACCATCGGCTCGACGGGCGCCGGAATCAAGAATTTCTACATCCAGGACCAGTGGCGCGTGAACAACCGCCTGACGCTGAACCTGGGCGTTCGCATGGAACAGGAAAAAATTCCTTCGTTCCGGCGCGACATCAAGGATTTTGCCGTTGCGTTCGGTTGGGGAGACAAGATTGCCCCGCGCCTGGGCGCCAGCTTCGATCTTTTCGGGGACGGAAAGGTCAAGCTGTCCGGAGCCTGGGGCCGCCTGTATGACTGGACTAAGTATGAGCTCGTTCGCGGTTCGTTCGGCGGCGATGTCTGGAAGATCGCATATCGCGCGCTCGACACCACAAACGTGTTCAGCCTCAGCAAGACCAACACGCCTGGCCGCAGCCTGTGGAATCCGGCTGACGATGCCGCCCGCCGTGACCGCCGCGTGACGTCATTTGACACAGTCCCGCCGGGATTGAAGCCGATGTACCAGGACAACTTCAATATCGGCGTCGATTATGAGTTGAACGGGCAGACGGTGCTCGGCGCTCGTTACCTGCGAAACGACCTGAGAGAAACGCTCGAAGACCTCGGTGCGCTGGACGCCGGCGGCAACGAAATTTATTTGATCGCGAACCCGGGCGTTGGCGCTGGCCAGAAAGGCGCTCCGTCCGGGCCGACCACCGCTTTCGATTGGCCGCGTCCGAAACGCCAGTATGATGCGTTCGAATTGACTGCGACTCGCCGGTTCTCGAAAGGCTGGTCCGGTCAGGCAAGCTATGTGCTTAGCCGCCTGTACGGAAACTATGCCGGCCTTTCGAACTCGGATGAGATCCGAACGCCGACCACCGGGCGTTCCGCTGCTACTGCGCAGCAGTCCGGCGGAAACATTGCCCGCAACGGGAGCAACGTTACCCGTGGCTGGGATCTCGACGAGATTGTGTACGATTCCAAGGGGCATCTGGACTTCCAGGGCCGCCTGGCAACGGATCGTCCGCATGTTTTCAAGCTCAACGCCCAGTACGAATTTCCGTTCCTTGGTGGAACCACGAACGTCGGAGGCTTCTTCTACGGCGGAAGCGGTACGCCGGTCTCCACCCAGGTTTGGACGCGCAACCAGATCCCGGTCATGGTTAATGGCCGCGGCGATCTGGGCCGTACGCCTGTGCTCTCCTACACGGACATGGTTGTTTCCCACAGTGTCAACCTGACTGAAGGGAAACGACTGCGCTTCGAATTCAACGTAACCAACCTGTTCAACCAGAAAACGGGACGCAGCATTTTCCCGTACGTCAACCGGGGTGCGAATTCAGCGGACTCCGGATCGGCGATCAACCTCGGTACCACCAATCTGAAGAATGGTTACAACTACACCGCCCTGATCGCGGCAACATCGAAGGGCGCCGCCGGAGCCCTTGATCCGAGATTGAACAAGGAAGACCTGTTCAATACTGGTCTCGGCGGACGTTTTGGCGTGAAGTTCACCTTCTAGTGTAGTGTCCCCGAAATAACTGCGCATATTCATTCCTCGCGTTTTTGACGGCGACGAGGAAGGGTAGAACCGGGCTGAATCGATTCAAGTTTGGTTCGTGCTCGTGCAATCTTTTCAAGAATATCTTCCAGCTT
>CAMAWS010000277.1 GCA_945861845.1 Candidatus Sulfopaludibacter sp. SbA3
TTCCCGAAATCCGCCAGCCGGTACCCAGCACCCGCAGGGTCGAGTTGGCAAAGGTCGGAGTCTCGTACACGGAAGACATATTGAAATTGTGCCGCCGGTCCAATTCGCAATTACCGCGATTCAGACCGCGCTGGTCGGGAACTCCTCCGGTTGTGGTCTGAATGACATCGGCGTATCCCTCGTCGATGCAGTGCGACCACGTGTAGTTGCCCTGTATGGTTACGCCGCGGCTGCGCCGCCGCTGTATTGAGAGCACCATCCCGTTAAAACTGCGCGTTCCGCCATCGCTGATCAGACCGATGTTACTGAAGGCTGCTCCGCGGGTTTGATTTTCCAGAGATAACAAGCGCCGCTGGTTGGCATTGGAAGTCTGCGAACACGGCGTAAAGGTCCGGCCTGCAAGCACGCAACTTGCACGGGGATCATAGACGACTGGATTGACCTGTTCTCCTGTCAACTGGTGAATCACGCTGCTTCCGAGGTAGTTCCCCGACACAAGCCAGTCGGTTCCGACCTGCTTCTGGATACTCACATTCCATTGATGAATGTAGGAGTTCTTCAGATCCACGGGAATTATCGTGTAGGCCGTGGCCGTAGGGAATGAGACGTTCGCATTAATGGTTACCGGGAACGGACTTCCTCCAGGATAGCCTTGCCACGGATCCTCAAAACCACCGACTGGATTTGGGATACTGACGCTGACATTTCGAGGCGGCGTGTTTCGGAGCCCGCCGAAGTTGTTGAAGTGGGGATAGTCAAAAAATATCCCGTATGCTGCTCGAACTACCATCAGGCCATCGCCGTTCGGATCCAATGACAAGCCGAGGCGCGGCGCAAAGTGCATCCACCGGGTCTCGTTCTGCGACGTTCCGATGTTGGGAACTCCAGGATCGCCCGCGAACAAGATTCCCGCGGGAGCGTTCTTGAACACGGTGCTCTGAAGTCCCTGGTCGAACGCTTTCTTGTCGAAACGGGGAGTCAGTGCATTGGCGTCATAGGGCCACATGAACGGCTCCCATCGCAGCCCCGCGTTAACCGTAAGCCTGGAATTGGCCTTCCAGGTGTCCTGCAGGTAAAGTCCGATGTAATTCTGGCGGGGATACTGTGTCGAAATCTGGCTCTGAACCCACGAGTTCGGCTTTCCAATCATGAAGTCGCCCAGCGCCAGCCCGGTATTCGTGGAGTTGAAGTTGATCTGGCCTGCAGCCGACGTGCTCGCCGTATAGTTCATCATCGAGTGGATAAAGTTCGCTCCAAACCCGATCTGGTGTGCGCCGCGGATCCAGCTCAAGTCCTCGGCAAACTGATAAACGGTCGAGTTCGTTACACCTGGAGCGTGATTTGCTCCTGTGGCCCAAGCGCCTGTTACGGTGGAAAGCACCAACTTGGGATAATCCGCCGGGTAGTACACGCTCTTTACGCCCAGGTCGCTCAAGGTAAAGAGGTCGTTTTTGATCGTCTTCGGATTGATCGTGCGAAGCAGGGTCGAACGGAAGGAACTCACGAAATTCGCGCTAATCGAATACGTGTCGCCAAGAACGAGTGAATGGGCTCTGCGGATATAGTCCGGCTGCGTCATTGAAAACCATGTCTTGCCATCGTAGTCACTGGGCTGATCAATGCCCGCCCGCTCGTAACGGCCGAACAACGAGTGTTTTTCGCTCCGCTGGTAGTCAACCCGTGCCACGGTCATTTGTTCGTCGAGGTTGCTCTTTCGCGCAAACAGAAGCCTGCCGCAAGGATCGGCCGTCGACGGCGTGCGTTTGATCAGGTTCACTGCCGGCGCCGAGAATAACGCGGGATCGATCCGGTTATTGATGAACGGCGCGCGCAACGTAATCTGGCGCCCCTGGTTACATGACGGAGATGAAACAGTAGTCCAGTCACCAGCAAGCATCTGTGCAGTTGGAACATATCCGGTTATCTCATTCGGCGCTGAACGCTGAAGCGTTGTCTGGTGACCGGCAAAGAAAAAGACTTTATTCCTGACGATCGGCCCGCCGACCACACCTCCAAACTGATTGCGCTTCAAGCCGTCTCTCTCTGCCGCGAATGCATTTCGCGCGTTGAAGACCTTGTTACGCACGAATTCGAACAGGCTGCCGTGAAAGCTGTTCGTGCCGGATTTCGTCACTGCGTTGACGGCGCCCGCCGAATGCTGCCCGTACTGGGCCGGCACGGCGCTGGTTTCCACTTTGAACTCCTGCAGCGCGTCCGGGAATGGCAATGGCAGATTCAGATTTCCGTAGGGATCATTGTGCGTACCGCCATCCAGCAAATAGGTCAGGCCATTGTTCAAACCGCCGCCCACCGAAATACTGTCGGTGGGCCAGGTGCGGCTTGTCGTCTGAGCCCCGCCACCAACGGCCGCGCCGGAAAGAATGATCAACTCGGTAACCTGCCGGCCATTGAGTGGCAATTCGAGCACACGAACATTGTCGATCAGTTGCCCTACGCCGGTGGCCCGAGTCTCCACAAGGGCAGCGTCCGCCTGAACTTCGACGGTCTCGGAAACCTGTCCTACTTCCAGGCTGACATTTATAAGTGGATTGCTGCCGACGGCCAGTACGATTCCGGTTTGCGCGAAGGTGCGGAACCCGGGAAGAGTTGCCTCCAGCCGATATGGACCGATCGGAAGGTTCGGCATTGTGTACGAACCTGTTTCATTCGTTACCACTGTCCGTGTGAGGCCTGTGTCGGCCTGGGTCGCGGTCACTTCCACTCCGGGCAACACTGCGCCGCTTTGATCGCTCACCCTGCCGCTAATCTGTGCCGTTGACTGCGCCCAGACTGCCGTAGAAGCCAGGCACAAGACTAAGAAACACATCCACAGATTCATCCAGATCTGGCGTTTCATACTGTCCCCTCCATTGTCTCTTCAGTTTCACGGGCGAAGCCCGCTCTCTAGTAAAACCAGCTCCAAATTGTTGTTCTGAAAAACTGGACGGAGTAGATAACACTCCATAACCCATGTCAACAGGATCAGGAATGAAAACAGAGGCAGGGAGTTCCATGGGCGCGGGACTAAGCCCGCGCCCATAGGTCCATCTATTCAAACATCTCAGGAAAGTAGAACGTCACCATGCGGTTTGCCGCTCCGCTTGTGGCGATGAGTTCCTTATGAGCAGGGATCAGGGTGATTCCAGAGGTCGCAATTCCCGCCAGCTGTTGAACTGGGATTCTCCAGCGAGGCGGAACGTCGCCGTTGTCGTTGACACTCCAGACGCCCAGGGAGCCTCCTCCCGCTCCGGTCACGATCCAGCCCTTCGGGCCGTAGACCTGGGGTTGACCGCCTCCAGCGACTCCACTCTTCGGACCCTGGATGACGCGTAACGGCTTGGTATTTCCGCTGGCCATACGATCAAAAATCAAGATCGCTCCCCCGCTCCTTACGATCACGAGATTGTGGGTGGAATCGATACCTACCGACGGATGGCCTCGAACCGATCCTTTAATCAGCGTATCCGGCCCGCCAAGAACTCGCTTAGGCGCCACATTGCCGTTCGCCAACCGATCGAATACCAGGATGTCCGCAACACCAGGGCCCCGGCTCGTTGCGACCGGGACGTAGATCTCACCGTGGACTTCATCGAAATTCATCTCGTCGTTGCCGTCATAAGCGGTGCCCTGAATCTGAGTACGCGATCCCTGGATGACTCGAAGGGGCGGTTCCTCGCCGTTGGCTCCTCCTCGAAATGTCAGTACTGCCTGCGCGAGAGGGCTGTTGACGATGATTTCATCGTTAATGGAGTCATAGGCCAGACTGTGCATCGTCCGGCTGATCATTGTCTTCTGACCTTCAAGTACTCGAGTGGGCAGGGTATTTTCTTTCGCCAACCTGGCGAAGGCCGCAATTACCGGCGTATTCACTCAGTTCGGCACCAGCAACTCTTCCCGCTTACTGTCATAGGCTACAGCCTGGGGCTTGCCGAATTTCAGAGATTTCCTCCCAACCGGCGCACTCCGAATCGTGCGGATTGGCGCAACGTCCCCGCTAGCCGACAGCGAGAAAGCCGAGGCGGTCGAGTTGCCCATGTTGGAAACCCAGACCTCTTTGTTCTTGGTGTCGACAGATATGCCGGCAGGATGATCCAAGCCAGCCTTGCTTCCTTTGATGACTTTCATGGGGGCTACGTCACCATTATCGGTTCCGCGAAACACAAGAACCGAGTTGCCGACGTCATTGGCAACCCAGAGATTGCCGGTTTCCGGATCCAGCGACATTCCTCCCATCCAGTTCAACTGAGTCTTGGGCCCCTGAATGGTCCGCAGCGGAGCAGCATCACCCTTTGCATCGAGTGCAAAAACCGTAATCGAAGGGGAAAGGAACTTGCCGGTACCGGCGACGGTGTGGTCGCTGAAATTACCCCAGTTGCCCACGAATATCAGCTTTCTTTGGCTATCAACTGCAACGCCGTGGACGTCCGACAACCCGGTGTGTGGCCCTTCGATGACGCGCAGCGGCTGCTCATCTCCAGAAGCTCCCTTACGGAACACCAGCAGCCTCGGTGGGTACTGGTTCGTGGAATAGAGTTCCTGTCTCTCCTCGTCGATGGTCACCTGGAAGCCACGATGGGGAACTTTCAAGATCCGCATCGGCTCGGTATTCCCCTCGGCTCCTGCACGAAACGTGAAGATGGCGTCCGCCGTGTCCATTGCCACGGAATAGATTTCGCCGTTCTTCGGGTCGATATAAAGACCGTTGTTGTACTCGTTCTTGGTGTCTTTCCCAATAAGCTGGCGCTTTGGTGTCGCAGCCTCGACGTGGGCTGGCGTGTTCTCCAGGCGATTGAACACCTTGATACTGAACAGATTCGTATCCTGAAGTACGACTTCGTCGCGAATGGGATCGACTGCGACCGAACTGTAAATAGGATAGGTATCAAAAATCGCCCGCACCGGAGGGCGAGTGATGTCGATCGTGGACCCGCCATTCTGCCCGGCGGCCTGGACGGACGTTGCATCCAGTGTGGCAAACACACTGCGGTCCTCCAACGCGGCAATCATGCTGGTATTCGCATCGAACTCCCCGGGGGCGCACACGGCACTGGATTGGGGCAACTCCTGAATGGAAACCAATTGGGCAGAGCCAGTGGTCGCCAATCCCGGTTCCGAACCGGTTATTGTCCAGTCCTGCCTGTCTGATACTGCCAAGAAGAAGACTCCGATGGCGATTACCGTTACCGCCA
>CAMAWS010000278.1 GCA_945861845.1 Candidatus Sulfopaludibacter sp. SbA3
GCTGCTTTCCGGGCTCGCTCATGACCTTGGGGCTGTCCACGAGGCCATAGCCGCGAACCCACACGCTGTATTGCGCCTTCGGAAGGTCGGGCACCACGTAGCGGCCTCGATCATCCGTAACGACACTCTTGATGTATCGCACCGGCAGATCGCGCGTCTCTGCGATCACCCAGACACCGGCCTCCGGCCCATTGGTGCTGGTAACCACGCCGCCGATATCATCATTATCGATGGCTACTGCCTGGCCGGCTTGCTGCTGTGCGTGCGACACCGCGAAAATCCCGGACAGGGCCGCGGCTAAGCAAGCTACATAGAGAACAACTCTGCGAATCTGGTTATTGCACATGACGCTCCTTATCTTTTATTTCCAGCTGTGGGCGCGGGGCTTCAGCCCCGTGCCAAGTTCCAGACAATTCCTGTTTGATCCTGGCACGGGGCTGAAGCCCCGTGCCCACAGCACGCAGAGGTTTTCGCCGCTCCGCGGCCAATGCTCAGGCGAACCGTGGCACTTCGCGGCCATCGAGGTATCCGAGCAACACTTCGGAGACAGACTCGGCGAACCGCTCGTACGCCAGGTCGGTCGGCCAGCCCATGTGCGGTGTGAGGATTACGTTCGAGAGGCCGGTCAGCGGGTGACCCTGAGGGAGTGGTTCCACGTCGAATACGTCGAGTCCGGCGCCCGCGATGCGCTGTTCCCTGAGCGCTGCGACCAGAGCGGCTTCGTCCACGATTGGCCCGCGCGCCGTGTTGATCAGATAAGCAGATGGTTTCATCAGGCCTATGAGGCGCGCATCGATCAGTCCGCGAGATTCCGGCTTGAGGGCGGCCTGAACCGATACGATATCCGATTCCCGCATAACGTCATCGAGCGGGCGGAATTCGGTTCCGGCAGCCGCCGCAATTGTTTCCGTCAGGCGCGGTCCCCACGCGAGCACCCGCATTCCAAATGCTGTAGCGATCCTTGCCACGTGCTTTCCCACATTGCCCAGCCCGACGATACCGAGTGTCTTTCCGTAAAGCACGGGCGTTGACGGCGCGGGCCACTCGCCACGTTTCACTGCGATGTCGCAGTAAGGAATCTGCCGCGTCAGCGCGATCGCCAATCCAATGGTCAGCTCTGCCGCGCCGATGGAATACCCGCCCGATGCCCGCAGCACGACGATTCCTCGGTCACGTATGGCCGCAAAGTCGATGTGGTTGACGTGGTTGCCGGTCTGAACGACAAGGCGCACGTCGGGAAGCCGCTCCAATAGATCGCGCGTAAGGCGAGTGCGTTCCCGATTCGTTACCAGCGTATCGAACCCGCGTAACGCAGAAGGATCGCCGAACGGCACGTTGAAGATGTGCACTTCGGCGCGTTCGCGAAGCCGCCTTACGCCAGCCGTGCTCCCGTACGCGTTATGAATGTCGTCAAGTATTGCAATGCGCATGTTTTGGAAATCCATAAACCGGACAAGTATACGGACTCCGCTCTCATTGACACCAGTCGGTGCTGTACGTAAGATTCCGACCAACCAACGCTCTGTTACAGCGATAGCGAAATCAAAGAGGTTTCAAAATGACCATCCGTTTCCTGCGTTCAATCATTATTGTGGCTGCGGTCACGGCTTGTCTTTTCCTGGCCTCCATTCCCGCCATTGGCCAGTCTTCGAACATACCGCGGCTTTCCGATGGAAAACCGGATTTCAACGGAGTCTGGGACCATCCTCGAGTTGGCGATGTAACCAAGAGCGGAACCGGATGCGGTAACGGCTCCCTCGGTTGCAAACAAGAAGGATCCGGCGAACTCGCCTTCACCCCCGAAGGTTTGGCGAAGTGGAACGACCCGGCTAAGTTTGACTATACCGCGCGCTGCATGCCATATGGATACATGCGCGGGTGGGGAAGCAGTGCGCCGATCCAGATCATGCAGACTCCCAGCCGCCTGGGAATCCTTTTCGAAATCGGCAGCACGTACCAGGTGGTCTTCACGGACGGGCGAGCTCATCCCAAGAATCTGGAGCCGACCTGGTTCGGACACTCGATCGGGCGTTATGAGGGTGACACGCTGGTCATCGAAACCATCGGTTTCAACGAGAAGACCTACATTGACACGGTCGAGCATCCCCACAGCGACCAGTTGCGCGTGACCGATCGGCTCACCTACATCGACTCCGACCACGTCTTACAGGAGGTCACATACGAGGATCCCAAGACCTACCTGAAGCCGATCAAGAACACGAGAGTATTGGCCCGCATGAAGCCCGGCCAGGAACTGATTGAATACGTCTGCATGGAGAATAACAAGGAACTCTTCGAAGGCCTGATCATTGGTCATTAATCGGCCAAATCTGAAGCATTGGAAGGAACAGATATGAAAAAGGTGCGAGTAGGAAGATCACAATCAGGAAGCGGTCTTTCCCGGAGAGAGTGGTTGTATGCGGCTGCTGGAGCATCAGCCCTGGTACCTGCCTTTGCCAGGAGCGGTTTCTCAAAGGCCGGAGCAGGTTCATCGCTCGCGGACATTCAACTCAGCATTGGCCTTTCGGGCAGTGTTCGGGAACGCCCCATAATAGAAGGTCACGTGAAGCCCCAGGGCATCGACCTGACGATTACCACAGTGGGTGTGTCGGAACTGTTCTGGAGGCAGCTGAACTTTGCGGAGTTCGATGTTTCGGAAATGTCTTGTTCGTCCTTCATTATTGCTGTCTCACATGGCGATGAGCGGTTTGTCGGGATACCCGTTTTCCCAAGCCGGAATTTCTTTCATACGCGCATTACGGTCCGGGAAGGCAGCGGCATCGAGAAGCCGGAGGATCTGAAAGGGAAGCGTGTCGGCGTGCCGGAGTACCAGCAAACTGCTGCACTCTGGGCCCGGTTTGGCCTGCAGCACGAATACGGCGTAACCGCCCAGGACATGGATTGGTATATGGAACGTCCGCCCGAGAGCAGCCATGGCGGCGCCACCGGTTTTCAGCCGCCGAGGGGCGTGAAATTCCAGTATATTCCGGCGGGTGAAAGCATCGTTTCCATGTTGGCGGCCGGCAAGCTCGATGCGGCGTTCCCGACGTTCAATGCGGGCAATCGTCCTGGACTTCGCGGGCTTTTCCGCGATCGAGTAGCCGAGGCCGGCCGATATTACAAGAAGACCGGTTTCTTTCCGATGAACCACTGCATTGTGATCAAGAGAGAGATTGCCGAGAAACATCCATGGGCAGTCATGAACTTGTTCAACGCCTTCCAGGAAGCAAAGAGCCTGGTCCACCAGGAGACGCAGGAACTTGTTGGGGCATATTTTGAACTCGACCTTATTCCGCGCGACCGCCAGCAGGCCGTCGCGACGGATCCGTTCCCATATGGGATGAAGGCAAACCGGCCCATTCTTGAAGGGCTCACGAAGGCCTCTTTTGAGCAGGGTCTCACAACCCGCATTGTCGATCTTAAAGAGGTGTTTCATCCGGCCACCATGGAGGATCCGGCGTAGGATTTTCCCGTTCAAACGATGAGTCCGAAGAGTACACGCGCCGGCTCGCTACCCGGAATTGGGGCCCGGAAATTCAAGGAGCCGGCGTGGATCTGTGTTACACTGACCTCGCTTTTCTGTTGGAGTTCGGTTTTAGGCCGATGCGCTCAACTGCATAACCGGCATGAAAAGAGGGAACTAACCTTCCCAGTGTCGTTCGATTAGGCCTTCAAGCCATTTGGGCAAAGCTGAAACGGACCTTCCGAAAACAGATTCTCCCGACGATCCCTGCGTCACTCCTCGGCACTGTTTTGAGCGCCTACCGAGAACGAGCCGCCGTCTATCTCGGTACAAATCAAGACAGGTAACATGAATCCACATCCGTTCGAAATATTCCAACTCAGTAAGTCCATTCTCCGCGCCGTTATAGCGGAGGGCTACCAGGATCCGACTCCTGTGCAGCACGCCGCGATTCCCGAAGTGCTTGCGGGCCGCGACATTATGGCAACAGCCCAGACCGGAACCGGCAAGACGGCAGCGTTTGCGCTGCCGATGCTCGATAGGCTTCAATCGCGAGAGCCCGGCAATACGGCAGGAGCAGGTCCCATACGGGCACTGGTACTCACTCCCACGCGTGAACTTGCGCTGCAGGTGGAGGAGAGCCTGAGGGTTTATGGCCGATACCTTTCACTACGAAGCGCGGTGGTTCTAGGGGGGGTATCCATGGAATCGCAGTATAAAGCCCTGCGAAGAAACCCTGACATCCTGGTGGCTACGCCCGGGCGTCTGCTCGACCTCATGCAGCAGGGGCGTGTTCGCCTTGACCAGGTCGAAATCCTGGTTCTGGACGAAGCGGACCGCATGCTCGATATGGGCTTCATCCAGGATGTCCGGAAGATCGTGTCAAAGGTTCCCTTAAAACGGCAGACGTTGTTCTTTTCCGCGACGATGTCGACAGAGATTGTCGCGCTGGCGGGCGATATGTTAAAAAATCCGGTGCACATTGAGACAACTCGTGCCTCGTCGGTATCCGGGAATATCGCCCAGAAGGTTATGTTCGTGGACCACGCGAACAAGAGATCGCTGCTCGCGGAAATTCTGAAGGGCAAGGACGCAAGAAGAGTTCTGGTATTTACTCGCACAAAACACAGAGCTGACCGCCTTTCACGGCATCTTTCCGACAGTGGTGTTTCGTCCGATGCGATCCATTCGAACAAGAGCCAGGGGGCACGGCAACGTGCGCTGGCGGATTTTGATGGTGGCAGGGTCACGGTCCTGGTTGCGACAGACATCATGGCGCGCGGAATCGATGTAGATGGTATTTCGCACGTTATCAACTACGAACTCCCGAACGACCCGGAGAGTTACGTTCACCGGATTGGCAGAACGGCGCGTGCCGGGGCTGCTGGAATCGCGCTGTCATTTTGCGATGCCAGCGAAATCATGATGCTGCAGGGAATAGAGAAGTTGACCCGTTCGCCGCTGGTAGCCGATGAAGACCATATTTACCATTCCGAAACGATTGCATCGCTTCATAGCCCGCGAGCGGGGGCCCCGGTGAGGCCTTCACAATGGCGGAGTTTCGGCCCGCGGCGAAGCGCGCGGTTCAGATAGTCGAGGGAGACATGAGCGGCTGCGAATGCAAGCCCGATAGGGCGCAGCAATAATAGAAAGGAATCATGAGCACAACCCAGGAATTCATTGTCTACAGCAAGCCGACCAAATGCGTGAAGTGTAC
>CAMAWS010000279.1 GCA_945861845.1 Candidatus Sulfopaludibacter sp. SbA3
GGGGATCTTCAGCAAGTCCTTGTACTCTGCAGGCAGAGGCAATTCCCAGAAGGCCTCGCCCTGATTCTGGCCGGATTTGATCACGGCCCGGATCAATTGTGGATCGTTTCCCATGATTCCCGCGATGCTCAGGCCCAGCGCCCGCACGACAGCGCCGGTGAGTGTTGCGATGTCGAGGATGTGTGTCGCCTTTTCCGTTCCGGCGAGGTGGAGTCCATCGGTAAGGATAAGCCGGCCCTCAGCATCGGTGTTGTCCACCATGATCGACTTGCCGTTCTTGGCGTAGAAGATATCGCCAGGCCGCCCTGCATTCGCATCCGGGAAATTTTCGGCTGTGGGAACGATGCCGGTGACGTTCACGTCCGGTTTCAGCTTGCCGATTGCCTTCATTGCGGCAAGAACGGCGGCGCCGCCCGACATGTCGCCCTTCATCTCCCACATTTTGTCCGCGGGTTTGAGCGAGATGCCGCCTGTATCAAAAGTCACGCCTTTGCCGACGAATGCCACATGTTTCCGGGCCTTCTTCGATCGGTACGACAGCTTTATCAATCGAGGGGGATGCGCACTGCCGCGCCCCACCTGCAGCAGGCCGTTATAGCCTTCCTTCTCGAGCTTCTTCTCATCCCATACTTTGACATCGAGATCCGCGTCACGGGCAATTTTTTGCGCAGCCTCTGCAAGATACTGCGGCGTGGCAACCGCGCCGGGCTCGTTAATCATGTCGCGAGCTTCGTTGATGGCTTCCGAGACGAGCGTATAGCGATTCAGGTAGTGGCGGTTCTGCTTGTCATGGGTTTTGAGAGCGGCGAGCGTCAGTTGTATCTTGTTGCGGCCGGATTTCTCCTTCTTGTACTTGTCGAAGGAGTAGCTGCCAAGGATTCCACCCTCCACTGCTTTTCCGATGAAGGGAACCGCTGCATCCGTATTCAGCAAAACGGTAACTTTCTTCAGGCCCAGGTCGTCTGCCCAGCGTAACGACCGCGCAATATACGTCTTGCAGTTCTCCCAGACATTAAATTCGGTATTTAGCGAGGTCGAGAAGACCAGGAGATTCCCCGCCGGTCCGCGGCCCTCCAGCGCTGTAAAATATTCCTTCTTGAGCCGTTTCTCGTCGAAATCCCCGGCTATGCGGCGGACGGTATCGTTCAAAGGCGAGCCGCTGAGGTCATAGAGAGACGTTTCCTTGTCGATGATGACGACCAGAAGGTCGGTCTTGATCTGCGATGGACGGTCATAAATGAGTTCGATCTTCATGTGGTCTCCTCCGGATATCGGCCAATCCTAAGAATGTAACAGAGATATACCGCAGCCGCGAAGCCCGGACCTGAGCTGGCCGTCCACAGGGTCATTCTGGGTGGCGTGCGACCCAAGAGCCAGCTCGCCCTGCAAGACGCCGCCCTTCAGAAGCCAACGGGCCTGACCGAGTTCCTCGGGGAGCTTAAGAAGAGCAAGTCGGTTTCGGGCTACCACTACATCCCGCCTCGCGCTCCACAGACGGTGCCGATTCCGGAATCATTGAACATCAAAATTCGGCAGGTTCTCGAGTCGCGAGGCATCGGAACGCTTTATTCACACCAGATGCAGGCCTATGAGCAGGCGCGAAATGGCGTTAACGTCGCCGTCGTCACTCCCACGGCCTCGGGCAAGACGCTCTGCTACAACCTGCCGGTATGGCAGCGCATCATGGAAAATCCCGGCGCGCGGGCTCTTTACCTCTATCCAACGAAGGCGTTGACCTACGATCAGCTCGACGATCTCATGGAGTGGTCCAGCGCCCTCGACAGCGGCATAGGCGTTTACACCTACGATGGCGATACGCCGCAGGATGCGCGAATGGCCGTTCGAGAAAAAGGCCAGATCATTCTCAGCAATCCCGACATGCTCCACAAGGCGATCCTTCCTCATCATACGAAGTGGACGCGGCTGTTCGAGAACCTGCAGTTCGTTGTCCTGGATGAGTTGCACACATACCGCGGAGTTTTCGGGAGTCATGTTGCGAATGTCTTTCGAAGGCTGGCCCGCATCTGCGAATTCTATGGCAGCAGTCCCCAGTTCATCTGCACGTCCGCAACGATCGCCAATCCCCAGGAATTGGCCGAAAAACTGACGGAGCAGCCGTTTGAGCTCATTCGTGAGAGCGGCGCAGGCGAAAGCGAAAAGCACCTGTTCTTTTACAACCCGCCGGTGGTCAATGCACAACTGGGAATCAGGCGCTCGTATGTCAAGGAGGCCCAGCACGTTGCAACTGCCTTCCTGAAGCGCAATATCTCGACAATAGTTTTCGCCAACAGCAGGCTGATTACGGAGATCCTGGTTCGTTACCTGAAGGAATCCGTCGAGCACGGCGCGGCGCCCAAGGACGTTGTTGTGGGATATCGAGGCGGTTATCTGCCCAACGAAAGGCGCCGGATCGAGCGCGGACTGCGGGATGGCCGCATACGCGGCGTGGTTTCCACAAACGCGCTGGAACTGGGCATCGATATCGGCAGTCTTGATGTAGCAGTCCTCGCCGGCTATCCCGGCACTATCGCGTCAACCTGGCAGAGAATGGGACGCGCCGGCCGCCGCAGCGGAATGTCTGTGGCGGTGCTGGTTGCTTCAAGCGCACCGCTCGATCAGTACATTGTGAATCATCCCGAATACTTCCTTGGCCAGCAGCCGGAAATGGGATTGATCAACCCGGACAACATTCAAATCCTCATCAGCCATCTTCAGTGCGCAACCTTCGAGCTGCCGTTTGCGGCCAACGAGCTGTTTGGCGGCCACGATGTTACGGAGATCCTCGAGTACCTGGGCGAACGCGGTTTCATCCACAAGGCGGGAAATAAATGGCATTGGACCAGCGAAGCCTATCCCGCCGACTCTGTTTCACTGCGGAGCATCAGCTCGGACAATTTTCTTGTGGTCGAGACTACCAATGAAGCGCGCATCATCGGCGAAGTGGACTACTCGAGCGCGTTTTCCACATTGCACGAAAAGGCGATTTATCTGCACCAGGGCCAGCAATATTACGTTCATCAACTGGATGTTGCCGAACGCCGGGCCTATGTGAAGCAAGTGGATTCGGATTACTTCACCGACGCGATTACCTATACGAAGGTGAAGGTCCTCGAGACCATGGAGACAATTGCTGCGCACAACAATGGCGAAGTCCATGTTGCGCATCAGGTCGTGGGTTTCAAGAAGCTTAAGTTTTTTACGATGGAAAACGTTGGTTCCGGGGATCTCAATCTTCCGACGCAGGAAATGCATACAACGTCGTACTGGCTGACGATTCCGCGCGAACAGTTCGAGGCTTTGCCGTTTTCACCGGCCGAGAGATTAGATGGATTCCACGGCCTGGCCTACGCCTTCGCGCAACTCTCCTGCGTGTTTCTCATGTGCGACCGGCGCGACCTCGGTTCCGCAGTAGACACCGGAGTCGAGGATCAGACGTTCCAGCCAACGATTTTCATATATGACAATTATCCGGGGGGAATCGGGCTGAGCCGGCCGTTGTACGAGATCCGCGAGCAGGTGTTTGCCGCCACTGCGCAGCTCATCCGGGAATGCGCATGCGAAGATGGATGCCCGTCGTGTGTCGGACCCACCACGGGAGCAAAGGAAGTGGCATTGGCAGTCCTTGCACTGGTAAAGAATGGCGCCGTTTCGTAAAGCCCTTTTGAATCTGAGCGCCGCGAGTCCGAAATCCGCAATTCGAAAGCCGCAGGCTCCAGACCGGTTGCTGCCATCTCTGCAGAATGAGCTGTCCTTTCTCCGTTCCCGCCCTGACAAACGGGCGGCGCAAGAAAACGCTGCATCAGCCGATCCGGGCCCGGCCCTGCCGGCCTTACCGAAAGGTTCCATTGAATCGAATCCCCATGGCTCGCACTATGTAGTCCGCACGGCATTCCCGGACGATCACTTCCACGGGAAGGTGGGGTTGGGGCGTTTTTCGTCTGCCTTCCTGGGGCGTCTCATGTCGCTCATGCAGGAGGCGCCTTGCGCCGCGACTCGCGAACAGGTTCTCTTCCTCGACACGGAGACCACCGGAATGCAGGGCGGCACCGGAATGTGTCCGTTCCTCGTCGGCGTCGGATACTTCGAGGGGAGTACGTTCCAGATGGTGCAGTACTTCATCCGCGATTTCGACGAAGAACCCGCGATGCTGCACTCGCTGGGCGAGCTTCTGAAGCGATTCAGGCTCGTCATCACGTACAACGGCGCGGCCTTCGATGTGCCGCTTCTTGAAACCAGGTTCACGCTTGCCCGCCAGGAGAACCCGTTCGCCGGAATGGCCCACTTCGACATGCTGTTCCCGGCACGCCGGTTGTGGCGAAACGGACATGGCAGCTGCCGGCTTGCAGCGCTCGAACGCGAGCTTTTATCGTTCCTGCGCGGGAATGACGACGTTCCCGGGGCGATGATTCCGCGCGTGTATTTCGACTACCTTCAACACCAGCACAGTCCTCTGCTGAACGGTGTCTTCACGCACAACGTTCATGACGTCGTTTCTCTTGCCGCGCTCACAATTCACGCCTGCGATCGTGTGACCTCGGAGCCTGCGCCTCTCGATGAACCGCTCGATCTCTATTCGCTCGCCCACCTTCTCGATGATTCCACCGAATGGCGCCGCTCGATCAACCTCTATGAGATGGCGCAGGCTGGAGATCTTTCAGAGCCGTTCCTGTCGAAGACGCTTGAGGCGTTGTCCGTGTTATACCGGCGCGCCGGAGATATCGAGCGCTCCTACAGTGTTTGTACGAAGCTGATGGCTGCGGAAGAATTCAGCCTGATCGGTTACGAAGGAGCCGCGATCTATTTCGAGCGGACCAGGGGAGATTTGGAATCCGCCGTGTGCGTAGTGGAAGAGGGATTACGAAAGCTGGAGCAGGCTGCCGACAGGAAACGCCCCAAAATCATTCTTCACGCGCGCTGGCAGCGGTTGCAGCAGAGAGTACTCAAGGGCATTTTGTGAATAATTCGACAACATAGTCGGTCAGGCAGTCGTAGAGAAGACGCTGAAAGGTCCACGGGAACTGTGTGCTCTTCAATTCTCTTTCGGAGAATGTAAATCGGTACTCAGGCGATAACACGCCGGGAAGCCTGGAACTAATGAGAAGTTCAACGCTGTCATCACCTTTTTCCCGTGCCGCGAAGTCAAAGAATGGGTGCTCGTAC
>CAMAWS010000280.1 GCA_945861845.1 Candidatus Sulfopaludibacter sp. SbA3
CGGCCGTCTACCGCCATGCCCTCATGAACGAAATCGCCTGTCCACTGCGCACGGCGCCGGTCGTATAGACGGATTTTCCGGTCTGGATACCACCCTGAATGCTTGATCCACCTGCCCAGGTAGAATGCGCGCCGGGGCATGGACATAGCGCTGGCGTCAGCCGGCGCCTTTTTCCACTGCGCAATTTCATCGGCCAACTCGATGCTGACGCGCTCGTCGGCATCAATACTGAAAATCCAATCGTTGGCTGCCTGCCCGGCAGCAAAATTCTTCTGGAGGGAATAACCCGGCCATTCGCGCGTAACGACGCGGGCGCCGCAAGCCGCGGCGATATCCCGGGTGTGATCGCTGCTGCCGGAATCCACGACTATTACCTCGTCGCAAAACGACAGGCTGGCGATCGCTTCCGCAATCCTGCGCTCTTCGTTGAATGAGATGATCGTGCCAGTGATGCCGGGCATGGTTCCTATGCTATAACCGAATCGGATGCGGAACCTCAAGTTGACGCTCGCATATGACGGCACGGAATTTCACGGCTGGCAGGTCCAACCCGAATTGCGAACAATCCAGGGCGAACTCCAGTCGGCGTTTCAGAAGCTCTTCAATCATGAAGTCAAGGTGAACGGTTCCGGGCGAACCGACGCCGGAGTGCATGCGCACGGCCAGGTCGCGAGCGTTGAAACCATCCGGACTATGGATACCGGCGCGGTGCTGCACGGGGCCAATGCCTTCCTGCCAAGACAGATCCGGATCCTTCGCGTCGACGAGGCCGCCCTTGATTTTCATCCGCGTCGCTCGGCGCGGGCAAAGACCTACGAATATCGAATCTGGCGAGAAGATGTTGTAAGCCCATTTCATTGCCGATATGTCCTTCCGTTTCGACAACCACTCGACGAAGAAGCTCTCGACAAGGGAACCAGTAAATTCATTGGCCGCCACGATTTTACTTCGTTCTGTGCAACCGCAGTCGAAATTGAGGACCGCATGCGCACCATATTCGAAGCATCCTGGGATCGCGGCGGCGCCATCTGGACTTTTCGAATCCGCGGAAGCGGTTTTCTCAGGTACATGGTCCGAACAATTGCCGGGACGCTGCTCGAGGTGGGGTTGGGTAGAGTGCGGCCGGAGGCCATCCCGCTCATTTTTGAAGAACGCGATCGGCGGCGCGCCGGGCCCACGCTTCCACCTCGTGGACTGCACCTGATAAGTGTTGAATATTAAAGCACTGTGCCCTGCAAATTGGGCCGGGGCGCATGTTAAGATCCCACCGTATGCCGAAAAAGACCCAGAGTCTGCTCGGACAAATCGACCGCGCCGCCTTGCCTGTACATATCGCTATCATCATGGATGGAAATGGCCGTTGGGCCCGCAAACGCGGCCTGCCGCGAGTTGCAGGGCATCGAGCCGGCATCAATGCGGTCCGCGAGGTCGTCGAAGGATCCGCCGAGCTCGGTGTTTCCGTGCTGACGCTTTATGCGTTTTCAGTGGAAAACTGGAAACGGCCACAGTCTGAAGTACGAATGCTGATGAAGCTCCTGAAGGAATACCTCCATAAGGAGATAGAAGCCATTCACGGAAATAACATCCAGTTTCGCACGATTGGCCGCATCGATGAATTGGACAGCTCCGTGCAGATCGAGATCGAGAAGGCCATTGCCCGGACCAGCCAGAACACCGGCATGATCTTCAACGTTGCCCTCAACTATGGCGGCCGGGCCGAGATCGTCGACGCGGTGAACCGGTTGTTACGAAATGGCGGACCGACCGCTTTCCAGGCCGGAGGAGTCACCGAGAAGGACTTCGCCGCGTACCTATATACGGCGGGGCTGCCTGACCCGGACTTGCTTATCCGTACAAGCGGAGAACTACGCATCAGCAATTTCCTCCTCTGGCAGATTGCCTACGCGGAAATCTGGGTTACCGAGACGCTTTGGCCCGATTTCGGCAAACAACACCTCTACGACGCCATTATTGCCTTCCAGAAGCGGGAGCGCCGTTACGGCGGACTCAGTCCTCGGCTCGTTCGGACGGGGACAAAATGAGCGGCTGCGCCAAGCGCGACAGATGAAGCGGATACTGACTGCGGTAGTTGCAATTCCCCTCGTCCTGGTTGCCACCCTGTATTCTCCGGATTGGCTCTTCGCCATTCTCGTCTCTGTCTTTGCAGCTCTTGCGCTCGAAGAATTTCTCCAGCTCGGGTCAAAACGGGGAGGCGATCGGGCAGGCAGGTGGTTTCTCATTCCCGGCGCCCTCGTCACGGCGTCATTCTACTTCGGCGAGCCGGAGTTGGTTCTCATGGCCCTCTCTCTTGCGACCCTCATACTCATGAGCGTGTCGGTTTTCGGAGGAACGATCGAGACAGCCTTCAGCCGTGTGGGGTTCGGTCTGGCGGGGTTGGTTTACTGCTGTGTGACGCTTGGGTTCATTGTCCTGCTTGGGCGCGAACTGGTGATTCTTCTGTTCGCAATCATCTGGGTAGGGGACTCCGCCGCCTATTACGGCGGCCGCGCTTTCGGCCGGCACTTGCTCGCGCCCCGGGTTAGTCCCAAGAAGACGGTGGAAGGCGCCGTGGCCGGCCTTATTGGAAGCATCGTGGCAGGAGCTGTGGCTGGCGTATGGTGGCTCGGCGAACCAGCAGCGACAGTGGCGATAATATCGGCGATTGTAGCGGTGGCCGGCCAGCTAGGCGACCTTGCCGAATCGGTTCTCAAGAGAAGCGCCGGCGTAAAGGATTCCTCTTCAATTCTGCCGGGACACGGAGGCATACTCGATCGACTGGACAGTACTTTCTTCGCTGCGCCCGTTCTTTACTGGTTGTTTAATTCATGAGACGAATAGCGATAATTGGATCGACCGGATCCATTGGTCAAAGCACCCTGAGCGTCGCCGGGCACCTTTCGGATCGCCTTCGCGTATTTGCGCTCGCCGCTTCTTCTTCAATCGATCGTCTCGTGAGTCAAACGGCTGCCGTTCATCCAGAGGTGGTTGCCATCGCGGATAGTGGCCGCGTCGATGAGTATCAGAGAAAGTGCAGAAATCTCGGTATTTCCGTTCCCTCCGTGGTGACAGGTTCGGACGGCCTTCGTCAGATAGCTTCAGCCTCTGAGGTTGATGTCGTTGTTTCGGGAATCGTGGGAGCTGCCGGACTTTGGCCGACGTACTGCGCGGTGCTTTCCGGAAAAATCGTTGCCCTGGCCAACAAGGAAGCAATGGTTCTTGCTGGTGAGTTGTTGAAGAAGACGGCAAAGGCCAGCGGCGCATGCATCATTCCGGTCGACAGCGAGCACTGCGCGGTCGATCAGTGCTTGCGGGCGGGGCGCCACAGTGAAGTGAGGCGGTTGATTCTCACTGCATCCGGCGGACCATTTCGCGAAAGACCGGTTCACCAATTTTCTGCGATCACTCCCGAAGAGGCGCTGAAACATCCGACATGGCAAATGGGAAGGCGCATCACGATTGATTCGGCGACGCTGATGAACAAAGGCCTGGAAGTTATCGAAGCGCGGTGGTTGTTCGACATGCCGGCGGCAAAGGTTGACATTATGGTCCATCCCCAGTCCATCGTGCATTCCATGGTGGAATTCGTGGACGGCTCAACGGTGGCGCAGCTTGGCACGGCCGACATGCGCCAGCCCATACAATATGCGCTCACCTATCCGGAGCGGCTGCCATCCCAGGCGCCTGGCCTCGATTGGTCTTCAATATCGCGGTTGGACTTCAGCCCTCCCGATCTGAAGAAGTTTCCATGCGTCTCGCTGGCCTACAGCGCCATTGAGCTGGGTGGTACGGCGCCGGCTGTCCTCAACGCTGCCGACGAAGTGGCCGTTGGAGCCTTCCTCGATCGAAGAATTTCCTTTACGGACATTCCGCGGCTTATTGAGGCGACCCTTCAGGCTCACGACCAGCAGCAGGCGGATTCGGTCGACTCCATCATGGCTGCAGATGCCTGGGCGCGTGAGTATGCGAAAAATGTAATGACCGAGACCGTGCTGTAGACATTCCCGGTCCGGCCGGTCATTTCCCATTTTTCGCGCACGAAAATAGGAAATGACCGGCCGGACCGGGAATTCCGTGCTTTAGACGGGAATGGACGGTTCCTCGCTCCCGTTGAACAATGCTAGAATGATCCGCAATTACTTGAGTAAAGGCAGCAAATGATTGGAAGCGTAGTCTCTGATATCTTGGTCGCCCTGGTCGTTCTTGGAGTGATTATCGTCATTCACGAACTTGGCCATTTCCTCGTCGCTAAATATTTCAAAATCAGGGTCGAGACTTTTTCCGTAGGCATGGGACCGCGGGTTATCGGGTACCGCCGCGGAGATACGGACTACCGGATCAGCGCTTTTCCGATCGGCGGCTACGTGAAAATGTCGGGTGAAACGCCCGGCGACGCCGTTACGGGCGATCCGCACGAATTCATGTCCAAGCCCAAGTGGCAGCGTTTCATGGTGGCGTCCGCGGGCCCGGCCATGAACATCATCCTGGCAGTCGGCTTGTTAACGGGACTCTACGTATATGGGACTGAAGTTCCGGATATTTCCGGCCTTGCGACGGTTGGCGTTGTTCGTCCGGATTCGCCGGCGGCTGCGGTTGGAATCCAGGCCGGCGATGTGATTCTTTCCCTCGACGGCAAGGATCGTCCGGCATGGCCGGATGTCGAGACCAGGATCGTGACCAATCCCGACAGGGCCCTGCAGCTGAGTCTTGAAAGAAACGGAAAGCGGATTGATACGACCATAACTCCGGTGCGAAGCGGGCCATCCGAAACCGGATACGTCGGCATGTTGCCTGCCATGAGATTTCTCGTCCGGCGTGTACAACCCGGCTCGCCTGCCGAAGCTGCCGGCGTGAAGCCCGGCGATGAAATCATTGCTGTAAAGAATATCGACCTCAAGAACAGCGGGCAGCCGATCCAGGAAGTGATTCAGGCAGTCCCGGAAAAAACTTTCCCCATAACCGTTCTTCGCAAGAACGTGCAGACCCAGGCAATGGAGGAGCTGGAACTCGATGTTACGCCTACAGTACAGGGTGGCCGGCGCCTGATCGGGTTTGAGTATTCCTATCCCACCCGGCTTATCAAGCTGGGACTTGGAGCGGCTTTCAAGCAGGCGCTGGAAACCAATGCCAGCTATGCGGTCCTGATCTTCGA
>CAMAWS010000281.1 GCA_945861845.1 Candidatus Sulfopaludibacter sp. SbA3
ATCGACGATGTCCGCGAAGACCTTCCGCTGCTCCCCTTCGATGTATCGCCTGACAGCGAGCAGATCATCAGGCTGAGGGTTTTCGGCCGTGATTACACGCCTCCCGAGCTTTCCGCTTTCGTCCTGCGTGACCTGAAGCGGAATGCTGAAGCCGCCCTGGGCGAGGAAATCAAGAACGCGGTCATCACGGTCCCTGCGTACTTCAACGATGCGCAGCGGCAGGCCACCAAAGATGCGGGCAGAATTGCGGGCCTGGACGTTCTCCGGATCGTGAATGAGCCTACGGCGGCCTCGCTTGCCTATGGTCTCGATAAGCGGAAGCAAGGCGTCATCGCCGTCTACGACTTCGGAGGCGGCACATTCGACGTGTCGATCCTGAAATTGAGCGAAGGCATCTTTGAAGTTCTTTCCACAAGCGGCGACACACACCTGGGCGGCGACGATATCGACGAGCAGATGATCCGCCTCGTTCTCGGCGAACTGAAGCAGGCTCCCGATGTTCACGCCATCCAGGCAATTCGAAAAGCCGTTACCAAAGCCAAGGAAGAGCTTTCCACCCGCGACCAGTCCGACATTGTCGTCGACGCCTTGAATTACCGGCGCACGATCGCGGGCGCTGAATTCAATGCGCTGATACAGCCAATCGTCGAACGCACGCTGGCGCCATGCCGCCAGGCGCTGAAAGACGCCGGAATCAATCCAGCAGAAGTCGACGAGGTCGTCATGGTTGGAGGCTCGACTCGCATTCCCCTGGTGCGCGAGAGCGTCCAGGCCCTTTTCGGCCGCGTTCCACACACCGAACTGAATCCCGACGAAGTCGTAGCCCTTGGAGCCGCGGTCCAGGCCGATATCCTCTCGGGCGGCAACCGTGGCATGCTGCTGCTCGACGTTACCCCCCTGTCATTGGGAATCGAAACCATGGGCGGCGTCATGTCGAAAATCATTCCGCGGAATTCCACGATTCCAGCCAGCGCCACGGAAATGTACACCACGTTTGTCGAGGGCCAGACGAATGTGAAGATCCACGTCCTGCAGGGCGAGCGCGAACTCGTAAAGGACAGCCGCAGCCTGGCGGAATTCGACCTGAAGAACATTCCTCCGATGCCCGCGGGTATGCCGAAAATTGAAGTGAAGTTCCTGATTGATGCCGACGGCATCCTCAGCGTATCGGCGCAGGAACAAAGAACCGGGAAGTATCAGTCCATTGAGGTCAAACCGACGTACGGTCTAACCGACGAGCAGGTCGAAAACATGATCCTTGAGTCTTTCGAATACGCCGAATCCGACATCGACGCCCGGCTGGTGATCGAGTCTCGAATCGAAGCGGAGACGGTTTTGAATGCGACGGCCAAGGGCATACGGGACGACGAGTACCAGCAACTCTCTCCCGACGAAAAAGCAGAGATCACTGCTGCGGTCCAGCACCTCCGCGAAACCATGAAAATGGAAGATCACACCGCGATCCGGGACGCGATAGAGCGCGTCTCCGAGGCCACAATGCGCCTGGCTGAATTCATCATGAACGGCGCCATCTCCAAGGCGCTGAAAGACAAACGTGTGAGAGAAGTCCAATGAACAGACCATTGACCTGGACCGCCACCGAAGACATTGCCATCGCCCTTTCCGACGCCCATCCCGGCGTGGATCCCCTTACAGTTCGATTTACGGACCTTCACAAGTGGGTCATGGCACTCCCGGACTTTAACGATGACGCCAAGAACTCGAATGAGAAGAAGCTGGAGGCCATACAGATGGCCTGGCATGAGGAGTGGCAGGATCGGCGCGGGTAATTGAGGGGACGCACCCCCGAATTCCTGAACTACGGAATTCGGGGGTGCGTCCCCTCAATTACCCGCGCCGACAGCCGATCGCGCACAACCCTGAGCATAATGCGATCGAGCAATGAAGGCGCAATGGTATTGAGCCACGCAAAGAGGCGGCTTTTTCTGTAAGGATAGATTTCGACCTTCGGCGACTTCAGGCAGGCAACGATCGATTCGGCAACGGCCTCGGCCGGCTGGATGTATCCGATCGGCTTGAAGGGCAGTGCAACGTCACCCCTGCGGATGTTCTGTCCGAACTCCGATTCCGTTCCTGCCGGGTTAACAATCGTCACGTCGATGTTGTCACTTCGGACTTCCAGGCGCAGTGCTTCACTTAATCCATTAAGGGCAAATTTCGTGGAGCTATAAATCCCTGAGAACGGAAGTCCCCTCTTCCCTGCCACCGACGAAATGTTCACAATGTGCCCGCCTCCCTGCGCACGCATTATTGGGATTGCCCGCTGAGCCGCAACGAGCGGCGCTTCGAAATTAAGGTCGAATATTTCGCGAACGACTGACTGCGGAGTGTTTTCAACGCTTCCGTAGTAGCCAAATCCGGCGTTATTGATCAGGACATCGATTCTTCCGAACTGGCCGACCGTTGCGGTGATCATGGCCTCGACATTCTCACGCAGCCGCAGGTCAAGCACCAGAGCGGACGCCGATCCACCGCGGGATCGAATCTGCTCCACGAGTTGATCCAGCAACTCCCGCCGCCGCGCAACCAGCACAAGCCTTGCCTGTTCCCGAGCCAGAGCCAGCGCAGTGGCCCGCCCTATTCCGCTCGACGCGCCCGTAATGATGATGACCTTGTCCTTCAACTGCCGTTTTGCCATGAGGCTATTATCCGGCTTCCGGACTGGTCTGTGACCTTGCGTTTTTCTGGTATGGTAAACGCGTGGGCTTTGATGCGGTTGTTGTGGGGGCCGGTCCGAACGGTTTGGCGGCGGCCATTGAGCTGGCGCGGAACGGCTGGTCGGTTTGTCTCTTCGAAGCGGCCCGGACGATCGGCGGAGGGGCGCGATCGGCAGAACTGACACTGCCTGGAGTTTCACACGATGTTTGCGCCGCTGTGTTTCCTCTTGGTGCAGCCTCGCCATTCTTCAAAAGTCTTCCCTTAGACAAGTACGGCGTCGAGTGGCTTGCCCCGCCTGTAGCGCTGGCTCATCCCTTTGACGACGGCCCGGCGGCACTCCTCGAACAGTCGATGGAGCGGACTTGCGAAACGATCGGGGGCGATTCGCGCGCGTGGGCCCGTTTGTTTACGCCATTCGTCAATCGAGCGGACCAACTGCTGCCGGAAATTCTGTCTCCTTTACATCTGCCACGAAACCCGCTGCTCGCGGCGCGCTTCTCCATGAAGGCGCTGCAGTCGGCTACAGGCCTGGCAGACCGGCACTTTTCCGGAAGATATGCCCGCGGCCTGTTCGCCGGAATGGCGGGGCACTCCAACATGCGCCTGGACAAATCGCCCACTGCGGCCTTCGGCCTGCTTCTCACGATTGCGGGCCATTCCGTTGGCTGGCCGCTGGTAAAAGGAGGCGCGCAAAAACTGACAGACGCGCTTGGAACTTACTTTCAGTCGTTGGGAGGCCAGATCGTCACTGGCACGCGCATTTCATCGCTCAAGCAACTGCCGGCTGCCCGAGCGGTGATCTGTGACGTCGCGCCACGGCACCTGATGACGCTAGCGGGTGATGGGCTGCCAAGTTCCTACCAACGCCAACTCCAGCGGTTTCAGCACGGCTGTGGTGTGTTCAAAGTGGATTGGGCGCTGCGCCAACCCATTCCCTGGAAGGACCCCCAGTGCCGCAGGGCCGGCACGCTTCATCTGGGCGGATCCCTCGAGGAAATTGCCTCCGGCGAGGCCATCGTTTCGAATGGAGGACATCCGGAACATCCGTTCGTAATCCTTGCACAGCAAAGCGTCGTTGACGAGACCCGCGCGCCGGAGGGAACCCACACGGTTTGGGCATACTGTCACGTGCCAAACGGGTCTACGGTGGATATGACGGACAGAATCGCGGCCCAGGTCGAGCGCTTTGCTCCGGGCTTTCGAGATTGCATCATTGGAGAACACAGGATGCCGCCGGCCCGGCTCGAAGCGTATAACGCCAATTACATTGGCGGCGACATCAGCGGCGGACTTCAGAACATCGGGCAAATCATTGGGCGGCCGGCATTGCGCCGGATTCCCTACTCGACGCCGCTACGGAATCTCTACATCTGTTCCTCATCAACGCCTCCAGGCGGCGGAGTCCATGGCATGTGCGGATATTATGCTGCACGTGCCGTCCTGAAGCGCTTTTCTGTATAATCACCCGATCCAAGACGAGGAGACACGCATGAAACCCGCAAAGATGACGGCTGCGATACTGGTGTTGCTGCTCGCCATACCCCTGGCTGCGCAACTGCAGGAGAAGGTGGATCTGGACGCGGTCTACAAGATCAAGGAAGAGGGCTTCGAGCGTTCTCAGGTAATGGATATTACGAGCTACCTTACCGATGTCTACGGGGCGCGGCTCACGAACTCTCCAAGTATCAAGGCCGCCGCCGAGTGGACCCGGAAGAAGCTGGTCGAGTGGGAACTCGTCAATGTGAAGCTCGAGTCATGGGGCCCGTTCGGGCGCGGATGGTCGAACGAACGATTTACGGCGCACGTCGTGTCGAATCCTCCATTTCCAGTGATCGCCTACCCCAAGGCATGGTCTGTCGGAACATCAGGACCCGCTACAGGCGAAGTCGTCCTCGCGGTGATTCGGAACGACCAGGATTTTGGGCGCTATCGTGGGCAGCTTCGCGGCAAGTACGTCATGACGACCGCAATGCGTGAAGTGCCGGCACAATTCCAGGCTCCGGGACGCCGTTTGACGGCCGAACAGTTGGAAGCCCTTTCAGCGCAGACTCCGCGCGTTCCTGGTAACAGGGGAGGCGGTGGCGGAGGCAACAACCAGAATTTCCAGCGCCGGCTCATGCAATTCTGGGTGGACGAGGGCATCGCAGCGTTAATCGATCCGGCGCAGGGCGATGGGGGAACGGTATTCCTTGCCGGTGGCGGAGTGTCGCGCAATCCCAACGATCCGAATGTGCCACAGGTTGTCATGGCAATCGAGCATTACGGCCGTCTTGTACGGATGCTCGAAAAGGGAGTCCCTGTTCAGTTGGAAATGAACATCCAGAACAAATTTCACGAGGAGGATCCGAACACCTTCAACATCGTCGCTGAAATTCCGGGCACTGACAAGCCCGACGAAGTCGTGATGCTGGGCGCCCACTTCGACTCATGGCACACAGGCACCGGCGCCACCGACAACGCCGCAGGCT
>CAMAWS010000282.1 GCA_945861845.1 Candidatus Sulfopaludibacter sp. SbA3
GGATTCGTCCAATTTCAAAATGCCCCCGGTAACTAAGGTCTGCTCCCATACCCAAAAACGTCTTCCCCGAAGCGCGTCAGTTCCAACGTTTCTCCCAAGGAAAGCAATGGAACGAAGGCCCGTATTCCGTCGTCCAGCATGGCGGCAACCTGTTCAAGGAATCCCGTCTTGATATCGTCGGCCACGGTAACCAGCGGCACCTCGTCCCAGTCTCCTGTTGCCGAAACTCGACGGAAAAGTTTTTCGAGGGGACACAACCTGTAAGAGGACATCTTCGTATGAATCTCGACGCTCCACCTTCCCGTGGAACCCCAATCCGCGTGATAAGTGAAAGGCACATCGCGGCTGGACAGTCCCGCCCCTGCAAATACGCTGCCGGCGGGATGCCACGAGACGGCCGACCCCGTTCTAAAGCCGTGCCATTCGGCCGGCAGGCCAATGAGTCCATGGGCCATGCTCATGACATGCAGGCTGTTGGCGATGCCCCATCGTTCCATTTCCCCTGGTGTATACCGGCTCGGATCGAGCCTGCTGATAAATTCAGTGAAGGTATACGTGCAGGAGGTAATTCCGCCTTCTTCCGCGGATCTGGCCTGGGCTTCGTGAAAGGCCGGATATGCAATACGGTTATAGCCACATGTGGCGTCGACGCCCATTCGGTCAAAATCGGCGGTAAGTTGCTCGATCGGGAACGACCACAACGAAACCGGCTTCTCGATGAGAATTTTTCGATATCCCAAGTCGGCCAGGTGTCTTGCAGCGGAAACCAAGTCATGAATCGGCAGGCAGACAATGGCGGCCTCACCGTGCAGAGGGGTAAGCCTCAGTTCCGAATAGTCACCTGGGACAAGAGTAATACCAGGCCCTGACTCCAGTTCCGCCATCCGCGCCGCGGTGCGGGAACAGACTCGAATGTTTCTCACGCCCAGTCTCTGGAGCGCTTTCACAAACTGGCGCCCCATCCCGCCATAACCAACCACAGTGGCTGCGCAGCCCGAAAAATCAGCTGCTGCTATTGCCGATGCCAATTGTGATGAATTTGCGATGCGGGTTGGCTTCGCGGGAATGGCTGTCATGTAACCGGGGAACGGCTCACTGTGGTACCGAGGAGTTTTTCGAAGTGAGGATGGACTTCTTCCAATATGAATTCATGTGCCGCAAAACACTCCGTCAGTGTCGGAAGCCGGCACCGCCCGGACGAAAGAATGTCTGCTGCAAATGCCCTGGTCATGCTGCTGATATTGAGGTCCGCTTCGAAAGGCACCGGCCTCCACTTCCACGCAGAGTCTTCACAGCTCTCGTAGATCCACTTGTTTACATCGTCAAGCGCAACCCTGTAATGCGGCGAAACGATGGAGAAGAGAGCAGGCTGAACGTGATCTGCGGCGAGGGAAAGCATGAAAGTACTTCCTCTGACGGAACGGCCGCACAACGTCCCGCTCAAGTCGTACGCGCCGCGCTTTGTCTGGTGGAGGACAGGGTCGATTTCCGACCAGACGCACTCTATGTGCTCAGCCCCGTCGTAAAACGCGAAGAGATCGGCGACATGAACGCCGTTCGTCACCAGGCCATGGTTGCCTCCGCTGGCGCTGAAAACGATCGGCTCGCCCGGAACGAGATGCTGTTTTACGTGGATATGCGAGGGATGGGCTCGGCCCTTGCAGTTGACCCATGCCGCAATCTGCTTCTTTTCGCAAAATCGAATCAAGCTCCGGTAATCCGCAGTCGATTGCGAAACCAGCTTCTCGAGCAGAAACTTTGAATATCCCAGTGTTTCCGCAACTTCCCGGACGACACGGCAACGAACGTCCGCCTGCGTAGCGACAATGCAGAGATCACCGCCATGGCTTGCCTCTGCCAGAGATGACAGCCAGCGAAACGTAATGGAAGTATTGGGCGATGGAAGTTCAGAAATTCGCTTACGGCCCAGTTCCAGCGCTTCCGGCCGCTGGTCGACAATCTCGACCTGCCGGACATCCGGGAGCGATGCGACGGCCTGAAGATGGCGGCTCCCGATCTCACCGCATCCCACCAGGAGGACAATTCCGGTCATCTATTACTCGGGTACTCGGCGGATCCAACGATCAGGTCGCATACCGCCAGGAGCCATATATGATGGGTCATCTCGACAATATTATAGGCATTGCTGTTGACCCAGAAATTCAGCTGGCCCAGTTTCTTCAGGGGATTGTCTTCAGAGAATCCCGTGAAAGTCACCAGCGGCATGCCCGATCCGAGGACATGCCTGGCTGCATTGACCATATTCGGCGACTTACCGCTCGAACTGATGAGGATCACAACGTCATCCGGGTCACCGTAAAATTCGAGCGCCTTCTCCACCCAATGCTCGTAGCCGTAGTCATTGGCAAAACAGGTAACGAGATCGACTTCATTGAAATTGATCGATCGAATTCGAGCCTGCTTCGTCAGGTCGACGGCGCAATGGCTGGCAATAGCGGAACTCCCTCCATTGCCGGCAAGGATTACTTTCCCGCCTTTTTGCGCGCACGAACAAAGGAGGTTCTTCAACTCAACCAGCGGGGCTGTCACATCAGGACTGAAGATACTTTCGCGATACCGGTCAAGGTACTGTGACAGCCACTGTCTTTCGTTTTGAGTGTCTGGCGGTTTCATAGGCGGATTACCGCTCTCCGAGAACGCTTAGGAACCTGAAGTCGCGGTGTGGATGATTTGTCTGGATGAGCTGGGATTCTTTAACCGGAAAGCCGGCGGCGTTCAATAGACTCGGGTAATTGTGGAGGAACATCTTGGCGCGGAAAGGCACGCTGGGTTTGTCCTCATCCGAAAATTCGTACGGCCGTCCCGTGTAGCGGCTGATGCCGATCTGCTCCACGGCAAGGATTTGACGAATACCTGCCTCTGCGGCGGCGGCATAGAGCTTCAGGATGAAACTCCTGGGTAAAAGGAGCAACGTCCGGGCGGTAAAGAGGACGCCGTTGTCGAAACGCCTGGTCTTGAGCAGTTCGAACACATCACCCGCAATACACTCGAGGTTGGAAATATGTCCATAACATCGATGGTTCACAACCTGTGTGAATTCAGATCGGTCAATGCCGACGAAGTGACACTCTGGATGCTTCAAGGCCACGAGGGAATCGACATAGGCCAGTCCCACGCCAAAATTAAGAAAGACTTTTGCCCCTTTTGACGCGAGTTCGGAAAGCTTCTGCTCCAGGTGCTGGTACAATTTTCCGGACTCGGCGACAAGAGTGTCCACGCCTTGTTCGAGCTGATGCTGATAATTAATCGCTGCCCGGAGTTCAAGAAGTTCGTCATAACCATAGGCTGAACCAAACTTCTGCGCATCGGGCTGTTCCTTCGCCAGCAACTCCACAGACCTGGCAATTCTGATTTCCTCCTGCCTCAGGTCATCGCACTCATGATAGAAATTTCTCAGTTTTCGAAGCGATGCCATCAGCAGTTGATTGTGCGCAACGATATTCTCGAGCCGGACCAGATACTTGTTTTGAATGCCCTTGTTTGTAAAAGTCTCGCTTGGGCCGAGCGGACAGTCGATGGTCAGATGTTCGTACTTCGATCGAGGCATTCTAATCTCCTGACTTACACTATTGCGTATGGAGTGCTTTCGGCGGGCCTTCAGCGATTTTCATAAATCCGATCGATCAGGCGCATCAACTTCAGCGCATCACTGGAAGTTCCTACTTCGATCGGCGTGTCATTTGTTATCGCATCAAAGAAATGCCGAACCTCATAGCACCATGAATTGTCGACTTCAAAAACGAAGTCTTCCTGTTCCGTCCATGTTGCGGCAGGCGCGGCCGAGCGTTTGGCTATCGTCATGGATTCGGAACCGTAGCTGCCCGACGGCGTCAGCAATCCATTGATAATGATGCTTCCCTTATCCAGGAAGATCTCGAATGAGAAAAGGTGGCGCCACTGGGTCATTGTCGAATGAAGTGAAGCAACGACGCCGTCCTTGTTTCTGAAGTTCGCGAAGACGTTGTCCTCGACATCCAACTGCCAGTACAGGTTCGAGACAAACGAGTGTACTTCGTCGAAATCACCAGCCATCATCACGAACAGGTCCAGCATGTGGATACCCTGGTCGATCATGATGCCTCCGCCCGCATATTCCCTTTTTGCGCGCCAACTGGTGTAAAACCCCGGCTCGACGCTCTTTCCGTAGCGTCCCCTCATCCAGAGAATCCGGCCATATACTCCCGAATCGATGAGTTCTTTCGCCTTGATGATGCTCTCGTGATGCCGATGGTTGAATCCATACATCAGCTTCTTCCCCGAAACTTTCTCGGCGCGGATTACTTTCTCGACGTCAGCGGCCGTGAAGGCCGGGGGTTTTTCGCAAAATACGTGCTTGCCGGCATTGAGTGCCTCGATCGTGAGTTTGTGGTTCAGGTAATTTGGCGTACAGATGAAAACCGCGTCGATCCCGGGATCGGCAATGAGGTCCCCGGGCGTCTGATGGATGCGGATATCGTTCACATCTTCCAGCCTCTGCGCGTCCGGGTCCGTCGCTGCGACAACGTATCCGCTGGGGTTCTCCGCGATTGTGGCCAGGCGGATCCTGCCCATTTTGCCCATCCCGATGATGCCCGCGCGGATAGCCTTCTGTGCGTCTGGTTTTTCGTTCTGCATAGTGGCTGAGTCCCTAGCCATGAACGAGGCCCGTTCCCACAGTCAGCAGGTAGTCCCTGCAAATTCCCTTGAACCGATCGTCGTTTCGATACCTGCCCCTGAAGACCTGGCCAGGTTCTTTCATGAGAATCAGGGATAGATCATTGTCCAGGTTCTTCTTGTCCCGACCCAAAGCGTCGAAGAATACGTCCTCGGGAATAGACGTGCGTTCGAATCCGGAGAAGTTTCGCTGCAGCAGAGCATGCAGTTCGTCGAACGTGGATCGCGCGGCGAACCCAAGACGGCAGGAAACATAGTTCGCGAGATCGGCTCCCATCGTGACGGCAATTCCATGGGGTATCAAATAGTTCGTCGCGCTTTCAATCGCATGTCCGAAACTGTGGCCATAATTCATGACCAGCCGTTCGCCGCGATCGAATTCATCGGCCTCGATCTTTGCTTTCTTCAACTCCAGCGAATGCCAGATGTATTTCTCCATGACCGCTCGATCTTCCAGGATTCGGTCGTAAT
>CAMAWS010000283.1 GCA_945861845.1 Candidatus Sulfopaludibacter sp. SbA3
CGTGCCGCCGGGCTTCATTCCAGACGCCGCGAGCGTGCTAGCATTTCCCGATCCCCGCCGGCCGACTTAGCTCAGTTGGTAGAGCAGCTGATTCGTAATCAGCAGGTCACCAGTTCAAGTCTGGTCGTCGGCTCTTAGCTGAAAATAAACGAGTTAGGTGCCGAGTGGGCACCCAAACCTCTCTGGCGTCAGCATTTGCGAGGCTAGCTCAGGATGCCGCTCAGGCTCTGGGTTCCAGTGCCTTAACTATTGCAGCCAAATGGGTTCCGGGTAACTCGTAAAGGCTATCTCGCTTCGTTCGAAGACAAACCGCTCATTCTGCCGAAAAGCCTGCTTTCGCGCATAAGGTTCCATCTCTCGTAAGAGTAGTAGCCAAATCCGCTAGCCTCTGGCCGTTGGCAGGATTGCCATGCTGCGCACATACCGGCAGTCACCTGCGGGCTCTGCAGCGGCTTTACCGGCCACACTGCCATGATTAGGGGCTACCCACAGCGGAGCAACCGCCGTATCAGGCAATCGCTGGCCTGCTAGAACCCCGACAGTTCACCAGTTTGTGAATCCACACCCAACCCCTCGAGCTGATCGAGAGGAAAGAAATTCAGTGGCCCCGAATCCGAAATCAGGTATGGGCCTCCGTCTTCGAGTTCCCCGGCCAGATCGCGGTCAGTAAGGTTAAACTGCCGGTTGTAGTCGTCGTATTGCACTCGTACATATCGCATATCACCCTCCTGCAGTTCTAATCGGCAGACCGGAGGGTAATGTTTAGTGCAAAACCTACTTCATCGGCGAATAGTCGGTCGCGCTCATGAAAACGTTATCGACCTGTAGGTTCACCTGCATTTCGGCCCGCGTTTTCACCCACTCCGGATCGGCTCCAAACCCTGCCCATGCCGCGTCCCTCGCCGCCGCGTCCTTGTATGCAAGTATGTAGATCAGAGTGTCCTTCTTCGTGACGGGTTGCCAGTAGCCGATGATCGTCATACCGTGTTTTCTGAAGAGCGCGGTCGTCCGCTCGCGAAATCGCGTGTGCAGGAGATCGAGCGAACTTCCCTCCCGGACTGTATACGTCCGCAACTCGAAACAGCGGGAATCCTTTGAAACGTTCCGGATATCGCCCGGCAGGTTGGGGCCACAGGCAGGTGTGGGCGGCGGAGCGTTCTGACCGGCCGAAACTTGAACGGACAAACCGAACGCGACGGCCAGCAAGCCGTATACAGCAGGCACAAATAGCTTCTTCATGAGACCTCCCTTGAGGCGGCCATGCTACAGCCATTTCATTTGGCGGCACAACAGTTCGGATAACCCTCGCACAAGGAGGAGGTTTCTCTTGATCTGAATCTGCGCTTCGTGCTCGAATTCTCATCATGTTGCGATATTTATTAGCGTTAGTCCTTTTCGCGGCGCCAGCGTCTGCCGCCGCCGTGCAAAACCTGCCCCGCACAGCTGATGGTAAACCCAACCTGCAGGGGATCTGGCAGGTGCGCAACAACGCGGCCTATGATCTGCAGGATCATGCGGCCAGGGACGGCATGCCTGCAGGCAGGAGCGTCGTCGAGGGAGGCGAGATTCCCTATCAGCCTTGGGCGGCGGCGAAAAAAGCCGAGAACTTCGCCAGCCGCAAGACAGCCGACCCGCTGGCGAGCTGCTACATGCCCGGCGTTCCCCGCATCATGTACACGCAGTTTCCTTTTCAGATTTTCCAGGCCCGCGATCATGTAGCGATTACGTTCGAGTGGTCACAGATCTTCCGTTTGATTTACACCGACGGGAAGGAACCCCTTCATCCAGGAATTGAGTTCTGGATGGGTGATTCGCGCGGACAGTGGGAAGGCGATACACTCGTCGTCAACGTCAGGGATCACAACAACCGAACGTGGTTCGACATGGCTGGAAACTTTCACAGCGAAGCCATGAGCCTGGTCGAGCGATACACGTTGATCGACGCGGACACCATCCAGTACGAGGTTACGGTTACGGATCCGAAGGTGTTCACACGGCCCTGGAAGATCAGCATGCCCGTCTATCGGCACAAGAGTATGGACCGAATTCTCGAATACCAATGCCAGGCGGAAAGCGAGGAAGCCAGCGGCGCGTTTGAGGCGAGCCCGCGAACATGGTATCCACCCCTGACGGCCCTGACAGATATCGCGCCTGCGGCAGGTCCGGCCCCGGCGCCATTACCGCCTCCGCCGACGGCGCCACCAACGCGCGGACCCATTCGACGAATGCCGGATGGAAAACCCGACCTCTCCGGCTACTTTCAGTCCGACGGCGGCGGGGCGAATTATGGCCTGGAACGCCACGACCGGGATTTCCTCACCCCCGCCGGAAGAGGGGTTCTGATCGATCCTGCGGACGGAACACTTCCCTATCAACCGTGGGCGAAAGCCGAACGAATTGAACGCGAGCTGCCTCATCGCGGATACGATGACCCAACTGCCCACTGCTTTGTCGCAGGAGTGCCACGGTCGATGTACACCCCATCTCCGTACCACATCCTTCAGACGCCGGGCTATGTGATCCTGCTGTTCGAGCGGATGTCGTGGCGCCAGATTCCACTCGATGGGCGCCGCCATATTTCAGACAATATCCGCCTGTGGCAGGGTGACTCGGTGGGACGATGGGACGGCGACACTCTGGTCGTAGAAACCACCAATCTAAACGGCAAGGCCTGGCTGAACGAAGTCGGAGATGTTGTAAGCCACACCGAGCGCGTTGTCGAGCGCTTCACACCGGTCGACGAAAAGACAATTGTTTACAGGGCCACAGTAACCGACCCGCTCGTGTACTCTCGGCCGTGGACGATCGAAATCCCGCTGAACCGTCAGCCGGAAGAGATCCTCGAAGTCGCCTGTCACGAGGACAACCAGGATCTGGAGCATCTTAAAGAGGTCAGGGACGCATACCGGGCCGAACAGAGCAGGGGGAGGTAAGCATGAGAGCTGGAACCGTGGGCGGAATCGCCGCCCTTCTCACGTTGATCGCGTTGGCTGGGGGTTCGGCCTTCGCACATCACTCATTCACGGCGGAGTTTGACCCGAACAAACCCATCAAGATGACAGGCAAAGTCACAATCATGAAGTGGTCCAACCCACATGCCTGGATCTATGTGGATGTCACGGGAACTGACGGCAAAGTCGTGAACTGGTCGCTGGAGACGGGTGCGGCAAATAACTTGTTCCGGAACGGATGGAGGAAGGAAGACCTTCCCGCCGGTACAGTACTCGTTATTGAAGGCTGGCAGGCCCGCAACGGCAAACCGACGGCGAATGTATCGACTGTCACGTTTCCAGACGGGAAACGATTGTTCGCCGGCACGTCCAACAATGCTGCCCGGGGCGCACGCCAATAGGTCCCCTGTGGGCGCGGGGCATCTCCCAGAGGCCTAATTAGGATTCGCGAGCGGTCGGCGGAAACGCGCTTCTGAAGCGATTCGGTCCACATCAATGCTCGTGATTTCGCCTGTTGCCGGATCGCGCTCAAGGAGCTTCGGCATGCGCGGATCGTAGTCCATGATTTTCAGCAGAATTTCTATTTCTCCGGGGATCTTAAACTCAAACAGGCCGGATAGTTCCTGCAGGCTGGGTATCTTGCCCGTAGCCGCGTGGATCTGGGCGGCTGTGGCCGGTATCTTGAAGAACGCGTCGGTAAGGCGATCCAGCACTTGCTGTTCTTCCCGAGACGTGAAGACCTTGTTGTAAAGGTCCGTTACGAAGATGGCCTCGCCTGGCCGGACGTTCTCCATTAAATAGGCGACAATGCGGGCTTCAGGGTCACCCTTCGGAGCCTCTTTCCCGCCGGTACACCCCCCGATCAGGACCGCAATTACAATCGCCAATAGCCGTATGGACATGGATCACAGACTATCATTTTTTCCTGCGGTTCGATCTGCTTGCCGCAAATTGTCCTAACCCTGTATATTCTGGAGACCATTTTTCCGGCGGCTGCACCGCCCATCGGAGGAGACCATGAACACAAGGCTTTTAGGCATCGTGACGGCTGCGCTGTTGTTGGCAGCACCGGCATTCGCACATCACAGTTTTGCCATGTTCGATTACAACCAGGAAGTCACGCTGCTTGGTGAGGTGAAACAATTCCGTTGGACGAATCCGCACATCCATATTCTCATCAACGTGCCCGACGCGAGCGGCAAGGTGAACGAATGGGATATTGAAGGCGCAACGCCCAATTCCATCCGCCGCAACAATGGCTGGGGAAGCGAAACGCTCAAACCCGGCGACAAGATCTCCATCGTCGTGCACCCCATGAAAGACAAATCTTTCGGCGCCATGATGGTTCGAGCGAGCAAGCCCGATGGCTCTCCGTTTGGAAATCCACCGAGACCGAACTAGCCAATTAAATAGAGGAGCAACTATGAAGGCAGCAATCGCATTATTGGTAGTATCGATTCTTGTACCATCGCAGGCCTATTCACAGCAGGCCCCGCCGGCCGCCACAAACGTACCGAATTTCAACGGTGTCTGGCGTACTGTCAATCCTCCCGATGCGCCGAGAGAAGGCACTTCACTCCGGTGGATTCCGAGACCGGGAGAGTTACCGTCTCTCACACCCGAGTTCGATGCGAAGTTTAAAAGAACCCTGGCGTCGAGGGAAACCGGCTCCGAAGAAACCGAACCTGTGGCGCGATGCCTGCCTCCGGGAATGCCATGGTTCATGCTTGCGCAATACGGCCTGGAGATCGTCCAGTCGCCCACAAAGATCGCCTTCTTCAGCGAGTGGATGGATGCCTACCGGCGTGTCTATCTCGACGGCCGCAAGCCGCCCAGCGATCTGGACCCTTCGTACAACGGATATTCCACCGGACGGTGGGAGGGAGATACCCTCGTCGTCGATACGATCAGCCTGCGCGATGACACCACGCTTGACCGCTACGGTTCTCCCCATAGCAATGCCATGCGCATCACGGAACGGATTCGGCTGACCAGTCCTGATCTTCTGGAAGACAAACTCACGATCGTCGATTCCAAGGCCTTCACAAAGCCGTGGGAATACACACGGACATACCGCCGCGCCCCTTCCAACAATGACGAACTGCGGGAAAACACCTGCACGGAAGGGTTAGTGTTCTC
>CAMAWS010000284.1 GCA_945861845.1 Candidatus Sulfopaludibacter sp. SbA3
CCGGAACAAGGCGGGCGTCGGGCCCGATAAACAATCGGCCATCTGTCCTGGGACTGAAGTGGATGCCCTTGGATGGGGATCGCGGCGGCATCGCAGGATAGACGAGCGCGGGAATGTTCCACCGCGCCATCCCGCCCGCCATTTCATAATAGTCACCACGCAGAAACTCCATCGAATATTCCGGGCCGCCGGCCATCCGCGAGATTTCGTGGGCGTGGAGCCCGGCGGAGTTTACGAGGACGCGCGCCCGGAATTCGCCACGTCCGGTCGTTATGACGTAAGCCGATCCATCCACTCGAATGCCGACAACTTCCTGTCCATAAGACAGCTCCGCTCCTGCGGCGGAGGCGTCCGCTTCAAGCGATTGCAGGAACTTCTCCACATCAATTACGTGCACCGCCGGAATGAATATGCCGCCGACCGCATCGACCGCGGCGAACTCGCGAACTCCGGATGCCGAGAAGATGAAACGAAACGGCACCCTCATCGCGCGGCCCCGCCTCCACAAATTCCACAGCGCCCCAGCCTCCTGCCAGAGTCCTTCTCGCAGGGCGCCCCGCGGAACCGCAATCAGCATCCCCGTTTTCAAAATGGGAATGTTTTTGCCTATTGCGTACTCCGCTATCAAGCCGCTGCCCCGCAGAGCCAGTTGCGCTTTTAACGTACCGCGCACCTCGTGGAAGCCGGAATGAATCACGCTGCTGTTCCGGCCGCTGGTTTCCTTGCCGGCACTTTCATGTTTCTCGATGCCGGCAACAGACCGTCCCCCAGCGGCGAGCTGGCGCGCAATCGCAAGGCCCACAACGCCACCGGTTCCGATGACGCAAACGTCGAACGTCCTCGTCATGCCGGGTAATCCGTGAAGATCGCGTCGACTCCCATTGCGCGGAATCGAAGAATTTCCTCCGGATCGTTGACTGTCCATACATGCACAGCTAGGCCGGCAGACCTCGCCATCGGAACGATCTCTTCAATGGGCGCGGTCCTTTGGGGATGGATGGCACTGGCGCCGAGACGAATCGCGTGATCGATAAAGCTTCCTATTCCGAGCCTGGAGATTTTCGCGGCCGTTGCCAGTAGCGCAGTCGGGATTTCCGGAGCGAGAACCTGGAGTTCGGCCCAACTGGAATTCGAATTAGCGTCGTTGTCGTCGATATCGAACGCCGAGACAATTACGTTTCGGAAACACTGGGCTTCCATGATGAGATTCTTGACGTCTTCTGCGAGCCCCCGCTCCTTGAGTTCCACATTGAGAATCCCTCCAGAACCAAATTTCGCGAAAACATCGGCGAGCCGGGGTATGGCTTCGCCGTAACCGGCATCGAACGCCAGGAGCTGTTCATAGGTGAAACCGGCTACGGGGCCGGCGCCGCTGGTCGTGCGGTCAACGGTGTGATCGTGAACAACCACGATCGTGCCGTCGCCACAGCGGCGAACGTCGAATTCAAATCCCTCGGCGCCTCTTGCGAGAGCTTCCCGGAAGGAGTAAACAGTGTTTTCTCCGTGCTGTGGAAAGCCTGGTGCGCCCCGATGTCCGAAAATCCTCATGTATGCTCACCTGATGAAGGTCGCTGAAGCCCCGCGCCCGCAGGCAAGGCGCTAGATTGCGTCGCTGACGCTTGAAAGGAAGAACTCCTTCACCTTGAGCGGTGGAACGACGACCGGAGTCCCTACCGAGCCGCCTTCGGTGGCGGCGGCGCGAACAGGCGTACCCAGCATTTCCACGTTCTGCAGAAGTTCGGCGATCGACTGGTTGAAACGGAAGTTGTTCACGGGCCGGCTGATCTTCCCGTTCTCGATAAGAAACGTCCCGTCGCGTGTGAGCCCGGTAACGGCTATCGTGCGGGGATTCAGCATGCGCACATACCAGAATCGAGTTATCAGCACGCCGCGCCGGATGGACTTGATCATGTCGTCCCGCGTCGCGTTGCCGCCCGACATCAGCAGGTTTGCCGGACCGGGCACGGGAGCGACCTGTTTGCGGTCTGCCCAGAACCGTGAGTACGAAAGATTCTTCATCGCGCCGCCTTCGATCCACGGACGATTCGGCGTAGGCTGCCCGTTGGGCGTGAACGGAAGCGTCTCGGCATTCGGAGCTGCGGGATCGCTGATCAACGTAATTCGCGAGTCGAACAATTTTTCGCCGATCATATTCCCGCCGCCGCGCTTCGCGAAGTAGGACCGGCCTTCGTCGGCCTGGCGCGCATCCAGACTGAATCGCAGCCACTGAATCAGCGTCGCAACTGCGGCAGGCTCCAGCAGAACTTCGTACTTGCCGGCATCGAGCGACGTCTTTCGCCGCCAGTCGCGGCACTTTTGCACGGCATCGGAGGCGATCCGTTCGGATTCGATGGTGGTCCAGTCTGCGCCCTCATCCCCACCCCATCCGGAAGAGGAACCGTCTGGCGTTCGCACGGTCAGAGTCGAAGCCACTCCAGTCAAGGCGCCATAGCCGAACAAGCCCTTTGAGGTTGCCACGGCCTGCGCCCCGGCCTGGACATCGATAAAACCCGCCGCGACGGCGCCCGCGCCCTCAGCGGCCTTGATTCCGAGCGAGCCTGCGCGCGCCCGCGCCTCCGTGCTCAGGTTGCCGGTGCTGTCGTAGTAGCCATTAACCTCCGCAAATGTCTGGGGTCCAAGCTCGGGAACGTACTCGGGATTTTCCGGCGAGATTCTGGCAAGGGCTTCCACATCCTTCACCGCCTTTCCAAGCGAGGCATCGTCGAGCCGATTCGTTTCTATCGAAGCCGTCCGCTTTGCGAAAACGCTCGTGATCGTCACCGAAACGTCCTCGCTGGTGCCCGCCGTTGTAACGCGATTCATTGCAGTGCGGGTAAAGCCGTGCGTGCCTGATTCAATGTTGACGCGCGTGTATTCGGCGGTGGCGAATCCAAGAACACGATCGCTTAAGGCACGAGCGTCCCCGGATGAAAGGCCGTGCCGGCGCTCCGGAAGCTGAACGATGGGTTCGATCATTTCAATTAATGCAGCGCAACCTCAGGCGGTATTGATGATGTTTGCGTTTTTGAACAGCGCTACCGGACAGCCGTGCGACACGGCGTTCGACTGGGTCGGCTGGCCCTTTCCATCAAAGAACGTGGCGCCAAGCTCGTAGGAACTGCGGCCCCCAACCAAGGAAAGCGATTTCCAGAACTCGGGTGTGCGTGCGACATACGCCACATCGCGAAGCATGCGCGTGCGCTTGCCGTCGCGAATTTCCCAGAACACCTGTCCGCCGAACTGGAAATTGTACCGTTGCTGGTCGATCGAATATGAGCCGTCACCTTCGATGTAGATGCCACGGCGGGTTTGCGCGATGACATCTTCGACGCTGAGGTCTTCCCTTCCAGGCTTGAGACTCACGTTCGGCATTCGCGGGAATGGAATGGACGACCAGTTTTCGCCGTATGCGCATCCCAGGCTTTCCCTGACGTTTGTCAGCGGGGCGATCCAATCCACCATTTCCCGGGTCGTCTGGTAATTCACGAAAATGCCTTTGTCGATGATCGGCCACTCGGTCGCGGCAACGCCTTCGTCATCCCAACCGACGGTTGCGCAAGCTCCCGGCTCGGTGCGATTTCCGACCACGTTCATGATCTCGGGCCCGTACCGCAGCTTGCCGATCACGCTCTGGGGAGGAGCGACAAACGTTGTTCCGGCGTAATTGGCCTCAAAACCCATTGCGCGATCGAGCTCGGTCGGATGGCCTATCGACTCGTGAATCGTCAGCCAGAGATTCGAAGGATGAAGGACCAGGTCCCATTTTCCGGGTTCAACCGGCCTGGCCGAAAGCTTCATAACGGCTTCTTCGGCCCACCGCAAAACGTTTTCGGGATAGCTCAGGCCGACAACGTACTCCCATCCGCGGGCTGCGGCCTGTGCGGACTGCATGCGCGTTTGAAAATCCGACGAATCAGCGGAGACGGCTGTGACCTCGACGCTTGGAGCAAGCCGGATGAATGTCTGCTGGATAAGCGATCCTTCGGTTGTCGCAAGCAACCGGCTTTCTTTCACTGAAAAGATGGTGGACGAGACGAATTGGACGCCCTTGACCTTGAGCGCCTCTTCGTTGGTCTTGAAAAGCAAATCGGCCTTTTGCTCGACGGAGACGCTGAATGGGTCGATCTCGTGCGGCGTCATCCACCGGCCCTCCGGAACCCGTCGAACCGGGGCAAGAACGGTTTTGGTGGGGGCAACCTTGTCGTTGGCCGCCGCGATCGCAGCAGCTTCCCGCGCAACCCGGACAACGGACTCTTTGCCAAGATCGCTCGTCGCCGCGAATCCCCACGAGCCGCCGACCAGCGCCCGGACCCCGATTCCATACGACTCGTTCTTTGTCACGTTCGTGATCTGCCGCTCGCGCGTGCTGATCGCTTCAAACAGATGCCTGGAAACCCGGACGTCCGCATAGCTTGCCCCGGCGGATTTCACGGCATCCAGAGCAAGCATTGCAATTTCGCGTTCAGCGGCATCGGGACCGGGAGCCGAAGCTGCCTGCGAATACGCCGCCGGAATGTTTAAACCCGCCGCTCCTGCCGCAATCGCCACGCCCGTCACCTTCACAAATTCCCGACGCCCCAGCTTGTTTTTCATGGAATCCTCGTGCGCGTGGATTATACGAGAGGTGCGCGGATGGGTGAAGCTAGTCTATTCTCCGCTCCCAGCTGCGTAGCGGCTCTGGAGTTTGGGGATTCGAACTTACGTCTCAACTTCCGCATTTCTTCCACAAAGTCGTGACCCATGCGAAACGTGAGTACGAGATCCTGTCCTAGACTAGGGTGATGGTCTGTTTTGCGTGCCCACTCATTGGAGTATAAAGTCGCGTAATGGCCTAAACGATGGACACTTTCTGTACACCTTAGCTAGGTCGATGTATTCTGCGAAACGAGGATTGTGGGTGGCATGACTATAGCGCGGCTTCTTTCTCGAATCCCGGCTGAGCTTTTCTAAATGCTCCTTCGGAGAATTAATATGCTCAGGCTGTCTTATTGGTACCGGAGGTGGACGCCATCCGGTGCAGACTCGGTCAACGGACTCGATATCGGCTAGTGTAGTGTCCCCGAAATAACTGCGCATATTCATT
>CAMAWS010000285.1 GCA_945861845.1 Candidatus Sulfopaludibacter sp. SbA3
TCAAGCAGGAATTCTCGGAACTTGGCACGGGGCTGAAGCCCCGCGCCCACAGCGTACCTCCGAATTCCAGGTTCACAGGACTACTGGCTGTCGCGGGCGCGGCCGCCGGTCAGGATATTCGGGAGCGCCTGATTGCCTTCATGACAGGCGTATTCGAAGATCTGGTAATCCGGGTCGCTGTTCAGCGGAATAGACGCCTTCCACGGTCTGGTATAGACCTTGGGATCCTCAACCGTTACCTCGTAATCGATCGTGTCGGCGTCAATACGGGTCAGGCGTTCTACCACATGCGCCGCTTCGCTCTGCGGGATTCCCTTGATGCGGCCGGCCGCCGCGCTGGTGGCGATCCAGCCTTTGCCGTTGAAATTTGTCGTGTCGATAACCAGCGTATTGCCTTCCCAGCGGCCAACCGAATCGCCATTCCACAGCCGCACGCTCGATGGGGCATGCGGACGGCCGTCCACCGGAATGACGCGGGCCTCGTGAATCATCTCGTAGAGGATCGTCACGTAGCCGGGGGTCTGTATGATTTGATACGCGTTGTTGTAGCCGGCCGGGATCATGCCGCCGGGCACGCCGCGCGTGATACACCGATCCCACAGGCTCATGTACTCATAGGAATCGGCGTTGTGCTCCAGATCGTAGTCTCGTTTCGCCTCCGCTTCGGGCTTAAGCGGAATCCTGCCATCCGGCGGATCGAAAACCAGGGAAGTTCTCCTGGTCTTTACGACCCGCGTTCCCGGGTCAGACCAGAACTGGTTATACGTGCCCGTGTCGCCTGCTCTCGGAGCGCGATCGACGCGATTCTCCGCCCCACGCGCTTCCAGGTCCGCCGCCTCCTTGTCGGAGAGAAACTCATTTCCCGCGAGTTCAGCAGTGCGTTCAAGGGGCGTAATCGTATTGTTGGTCCACATTCCCTGCAGGTCTGGTTTCCCGTCCGGTGTGCGCGGAGGAGTACCAATCCTTGTTTGGCCCGCAACGACTGACGGGGCAAGGAGCGTGATCAATATCATCATGATCACTACGAAAAATCGATTTCCCATCGAAATCTCCTAAGGTTCCCCCGGGGCGCCCGGTGAAGATCCACCCAGAAAGACCTTTCGGCCATCGGGGAAAGTTATATCCCGGCCGTTGGCCCTGTTCGAGCCATCTTTCGACTGGTAGCCATCCACAAGGATTTCCACGCCGAGCGGCAGCGAGTCTTTCTTAATGCCCCGCCGGAAGAGCGTGTTGGGCGTACCGCCCTCGATGGCCCAGTTCACGACCTTTCCGCTCGCGTCTTTCACATCGATATAGATCCACGAATGCGGATTGATCAGTTGAACCTTTGTGACTGTTCCGCGCAGCTTCAGCGGCTTATTTGCATCAAATTCCGCCGTGAAAGCGTGATGTGCCCAGGCGGGAATTGCGGCCATGAGCAGACCAATTATCAGAATTAGCGAAATGCGTTTATTGCGCATGGGATGTGCCTCCATCGATGGTCATCTGGCGTCTTGTTTTGCCGCCGCTTCTTTTTCCGCAGTGCGAGCGCCTGTGAGAATGCCGGCCATGCCGGAATTACCCTCGTGACAGGCGTATTCATAAATCAATTCCGGATTCTTCCACAGGGGAAGTTCGACCCTCCATGGCTTGATAAACGACTCCGGGTCGTCGACAGTGAAATCGTAAAGGAGCGTATCTTCATCGACTCGCGTGAACCGTTCGGTCAAGTGAAGGTTCTCGCTGGCTCCTCTGAATGCGGTTTTGCCTGTGAAGTTGGTTGTCTCGACAACCAACGTATCGCCCTCCCAATGACCGTGCGAGTCGCCCAGCCACTGGCGCACGTTGTTGGGAAGTCCAGGGCGTCCATCGAGCGGTCTATTTATCGGGATAATGCGTGCTTCATGGATCATCTCACTGACGATCACGATGTGGTCCGGAGTTTGGAATAACTGGGCATTGTTGTTGTATACGGTGGGAACTATTGGCGCACCGCCGGCCTGCAGGAGAATACAGCGTTCGCCGAGGGAGCGATCTTCCGGGCCGTCGGCAGGATGCATTCTTCTGGCTTCCGCACGCTCGGCAGCTCTTTTCTCGCCGGCCTGCGTCAGGGAGGGAATTTGTCCGTTTGGCGGATCAACGACCAGCGACGTTCGACGCGTCACAACCACCTTCGTTCCGCGATCCCACCAGAAGTCGTTGTACGCGCGCGTAACATCCGCTTCAGCCCCGCCGTCGCGGCGATCCGCATTCAGTTCTCCGATTCTTCGGTTCTCATAATCCGCGGCTTCCTGTTCGGTAAAAAACTCTTTCCCTGCTAACTCCAGGGGCCGCTCCAGAGGCGTAATGGTCGCGAAACTCCAGGTTCCCTGAAGATCGGGCTTGCCGTCTGGCATGCGCGGCGGAGCCGAGGCCTTTGTCTGGCCCGCAATAACCGCCGGGGCAAGAAACATGATCATGATCATCATTGCGAGAAATCGATGAATCATCTAAACCTCCCTTATTTGCCTGGCTGTTTGCGGAGATGTCCGTACATCAACTCTTCCACAAACTCGACGCATTTGAATTCCATCAATCGGGCATTCTTCTCGACGCGGCGATACAGCGGCATGCTGATCTTCCACGGCCGCGTGAAGACCTTCGAGTCCTCGATGGTCGCCTCATACTGAAGGTGGTCGGGGCTAAGCGGCGTGTAGCGTTCAACGACGTGCAGCGCATCGCTGTGGAAGTTTCCAGCCCTGTCGAACCACGTGTCCTCCCCGAGACTGGTAACATCGACGACGAGGGTATCCCCCTCCCAGCGGCCAACCGACCAGCCCATCCATGTATCCGCTGGAGCCGATCCCGGATTGTTCATATAGATTGTGCGAACGGCGCCTGCATACTGATAAGCGATCAGGAAGTCTTTCGCAGTTTGAAAAATCTGGAAAGGCTGGGGCATATAGGCGGCGCGCGGTACCCCGGGCATGTAGCACTTCACCTCGGGGTCTAGCGACAGGCGATTCTTGTAGTTTTCTTTCTTTTTATCCAACGCCCACGCCTGATAGGGAATCGCGCCACCTTCGACTATGCCCATTCCGGGCGGAGTTGCACCGATCGCACCAGTTATGGGAATCGGCCCGGGCGCCGCGGCATGAGGCTCGATGTCCCAGTTGGCGTCGGTGAACGCCTGCCAGATACCGTTCAGGTTGGGTTTTCCGTCCGCCGTGCGGGGTGCCCTGTACGCCGGCGCCTGGCTCATGGCCGGCGTGGCGGGAATCAGGAAAACGGCGGTGGCGATCAAGATTGAAGCGATAGTCACGTTTCGCACGGTCGAACTCCTCCTGGAAAATCAAAACCGCTACCGAACTTCCATTTTCAAGCTGAATATCGCTGCAAAGTGTACTTTCAACCGTTGATGATGTCCAAATTATAGGAGATCTGGGTAGTGGGTCACTTTGAATCTTCGCGCACCGCAATCCCGTCTTGGTTTGCAGCACAAAAGCCGCGGAGCGGCGAAACAGTTTTAGCCACGGGCGTAAGCCCGTGGACTCAGACAACACGTTATGCCCAGCCCCAACGGGGCGACACAACATGCAAGTATCGCGTTATGTCGCACCTACAGTGCTGATGTTGGATCGTTCAGTCGACCACGGGCTGACGCCCGTGGCTAAGTTCTTTCGCCGCTCCGCGGCTAATTGCGATATTTCAAAGTGTCCCACGACGGAGATCTGGGGCAGACTCCGAATTCCTGAACTTCGGAATTCGGAGTCTGTCCCCAGATCCCGGTCAGAACTCCACGCGCGCATTCAGCACGAGAATGCGGCTGCCGCCGGCACTGGCTATCCGACCGAAATCCTGGGAATTGATGTTGGTATCGGGATTGGCCCACTGGGGCGTGTTTGTTGCATTGATCGCATCGGCGCGGAGTTGCAGCGTCTTGCCGCCGCGCAAATGAATCCGCTTGATCAGATTGACATCGAATCGGAAGTAGCCCGGCCCCTTCAAAAACTGAGGCGGCATGTTGCCAAGCTCTCCGGGTGCCGGGTTGATCAGCAGTATCTTGCCCGAAGAATCGGCGACTGCGGTGAGCGTGCTGCTTTCGTTGAGCAGCTGCAGCGGCGTTAACTTTGTTATGACGGGATCGTCCACGATGTGAAGTCCCGGGAAAAAGACGACTCCCCCGGCCTGCCTTGTCACCCTTCCCGCATTCTTCGGAAAGTCGCCGGCGAGGCCCGGCTGCTCTCCGAACTGATTGAACGACGCCGTGCCGGTCACAAAACTGACCGGTGATCCCGAGAAGACATTCACGATTCCGCCCATTTGCCATCCTTCGAAAAAATGCGCAAGCCAGCCGTTGCTCCCCGACAAGAATTTCTTGCCCGGCCCAAAAGGCAACTCCACTGTTCCGCTATTCCGCAAAACATGCGCGACGTTGAAATCGAGAAGCCTCTTGTCGAGGCGGCGATTTCGGCCGTCACGAAAGCTGTTGAGCAGCGCCTGGCTGGAGCCCTCTTCGTCGCCGAGAGCCTTGCTCCATGTGTAATTGCTATCCAGTGTCCATCCGTTCAAAAAACGCTTGTTCCATTCCAGTTCCAGCGCGTGAAAAGTGGAATTGGAGAAATTGCCGATCATGTCCGCATTTTGAAACTGCGGGTTTCCGACGATGAAATTTTCAGGAAGAGAGCCGTTTCTAAGGAGGCCTCCGCGAACGCCCGTGAAATCGGATGTTTCATTCACGTAGCTGGCAAACGTTCCGGCTGAATTGTCCCCAAAGTAGAAATACGTATTGGCATTGTTCCGAAGCGAGGCGGACCCGGTAACGGTGGTTCCATTCACCGGCCCGAGCCCGAGGTCGAGGCCGTGAAAAATTCTGTCGAACAGGGGCGCGTTGCCGCCACTCTGGGTGGTCAGGAATGCGCCGGCCAGACCCGTTTCAAACAAGTTCACTTCGTTGATATTCACAGTCCGCCACAGCTTCGTTCCCTTGCTTCCGACGTATCTCACGATCGCACTGGAATGGTCCGGCAGTTCCCGTTCAATCGACAGATTCCAGTTCTGGATGTAGGGGATCCGGATATTTTGATCGAAGGCGTACGCCGTCTGTGTGCGGT
>CAMAWS010000286.1 GCA_945861845.1 Candidatus Sulfopaludibacter sp. SbA3
CCTCAGCATCTGAGAATAGTTCGAGATCACGGCCAGTGGAGTGTTCACTTCGTGAGCCACTCCTGCCGCCAGAAGCCCGATCGAGGTCAGTTTCTCATTCTGGATAAGCTGGTCTTCCAGTCGAACACGTCCGGTAATGTCGTCGATAATGATCAGCGTGCCGCGCGTCAAACCCGACTTGTCCACGAGCGAAGTAGCCGAGAAATTGACCATCAGGCCGTTCCATTGCTGCTTGTAGAGATGTTTATGCTCGGAGAGGCGCTGCAAGAAATCCTTCGGAATCAACAGCTCCGTTCGTCTGCGCAGTGCTGCGTTCCGGTGCAGGCCGGTTAGCCGTTCCAAGGCCCGGTTCCAGCCGACGATGCGGCCGTCCACGTCCTCTACGACAACCCCGACGTTGATCGACTCAATGATGTTCTCGCTGAAATCTTTCAGGCTCTGATACTCGCTCGCCTTCTGCTGTAGAGACTGGTAAAGCTGCGCGTTCTCCAGGGCAATACCCAGGTAGTCCGAGACAGTCTCGAGCAATTCAAGGTCTTCGCTGGTCAGGTAGTCGCCATTTTGAGTTCGTCCAAGACCGATGTATGCGATCACGCGATCCTTCGCACGGCACGGAACGAAGTAATTCAAACCGTGCAGATCGGTCTCGAAAAAAGTATACGGACGGTCTATCGAAGACTTCAGGAATGAAAGGTCTGCATCGGCGGGGATTGTCAGACCCGTTGACCGTGCAGAGATGAATTGGGAAGGATCGAGCGGATTTTCGAGAAAAATGGCGGCGCGGTTCACCAGGAGAGCGCGGCCCAACCGATCCACGATCCGATCCAGCAGGTTGTCAAGATGCACTTCTGAATTGAGCGTGCGTCCGAAGTCAATCAGCGTTTGCCGGACATCATAACGACCCCTATAGAAAAACTTGTCGAGCCACACCTGAAAGCGATCTTTGATGGGCGCAAAAAGAACCGCAGCCACGATCATCGCGATCACCCGGGCCACGACGCCAAGCGCCTCGAATCCCGAACCCAGCAACTCGCCCACCAGGACCACGAATGTGGCGTAGACACCGAGTATCGACGCGGTTGCCAGCGTATACGTAACTCCACGTTTGAAGATGATGTCGACATCCATCAACCGGTATCGGTGGATTGCGTACCCGAAGGAGATTGGTATTAGAACCAGCGGATAAATGGCAAACTCCACCGAAATGTCAGCTGGAATACCGATCAGTCTCGGAACCGACTGCATCAGGAAGTATGGAAGTACAGCAAGAGCCGTTCCGCGGGTCACCCACTTCAGCTGCTGGCGCAATTCCGGAACCTGAACCGTTCGATAGGTATAGGCTAAAAGGCAGGCACTCAGGACAAAGTAAGACCCAAGATGGAAATCATTAAGGTTCTCAAGGAGGCTTCGAAGCACCAGCGGTGACGGAACAAAATCCAATATCCCGCCAATAAACCCAATCCAGGACAGGAACAGCGCCAAGGCCGGCGCATAGATTAACGCCGTTACTCCAGGTTTGAGCTTGAGCCAGCTCTTTTCCATTGGAAACTTCAGGCAGAAATGGAGGAACAGCGGAGGAAGGGCCAGGTATGCGGCCAAATTAACCCAATAAATCGTCCAGTCGAACGCATTGAACTTGCCGGTGTAATCGAAGACGTAGAAGACAAATGAAATCAGGCACACGTAGTAGAAGTGAAGCGCTTGTGGGGCACGCGAACGCCGGATCAGAACGAAGATCCCGACAAATAAATACAGCAACCCCATGATTTCCAAGGGACGCTGCCACGCCAGACGCTGCTCCGGCGGCGCAACCACCACAGTTGTCTCAAACCTTGCACCATTCCTCTCGACGCTGTATGTCGCTTTGGACCAAATGCCCAACTCGTAAAGGATTTGGGTCACATGGCGATCATTTAGAATGGACCGGCCGTTGATTGCAGTAAGGAAATCACCTTTCTGAATACCTGCCCTCTCGGCAGGCCCATCCAGTACAACCATGCGAGCCTGGATTCCTTCCGGACCCTGAATCCATGACGCCCCATCATCCGGCGCGATCCACAGGCGCTTCTGCTCAACGTTCAGGCCGCCCAGAACAAGAAGGGCCACTGTCAGCAGTGCCGTACCGAGATATCTAAAGGTGAATATCTTTCGTCCCATTGACCTGATGCGAAAGCGTTTCAAAAACGCGGAGTCAGAACTGACTACCGTTCAGCAAACAGACTTCCAAAAAACCGTAAAGATTCCGCTAAGCTTAGCCTTTTCAATGCTCAAGTGAATATGATTTTGCGGATTAGCATACAAAAACACACACTGGCCGGATTTCACCCGAAGTGAACACACTCCATTCCGGACCAGCCCATCCACTTAGAACTTTATGTTGATACCGCCTTTGACGAGGCGGGGATACTGGGCAGCCTGCATCAGGTTGGGTCCGAAGGAGTGTTCGAATAGATTTCTGGCGTCGAGAATTGCCTGAATGGTGCCTGGGATCATCCGCAACCCCGGCAAGTTCTGCGCAACAGTGAGGCTGAGCGTAGGGTCGTTGTATTCAAACAATTGCTGATAGGAGTCGATGCGAGATGCCGAAAACCCCGACGTCCAACGATAGATCGCGGTAATTTCGGTATTTGTTGTGTCGACGTCCGCCCTGAATCGCGCGGAAACGACCTGGAACTGCTTGCCGACCATCTGCTTTCGCAGGTCGTTGTGATCGGCTGAGGCTAGCTTGATCCCGATACCGCTCGACGACGTGTAGCCGATTCCAGTTTCAACATTCCGGAACCGTCGATTCATATGCACACGGAATCCCTGCGCGGGACGGTTGCGCGTATCAAGAATCACGACGGCCTGCCGCTTATCGCCAGTACTCACGAAGAGCGCCTGCGTGTCCGTTCGATCACGAAAAACGGCCGCAGAGACTTCCAGATTCTCGGTAACGACTCGCGATACCGCCACTTCTACGTGCGAATAACGCTCCATGGACGGAGGGACGTACAGTGTCCTGTCGAAGTATTCTTTCCCACGGATCGGATCGTCAACCATAGCCGGGGCTTGACTGGTTGCGCTCGCCGTGAACGTGGTTCTTGCCTCCGGAACCCAGGAAATCCCGAACTTCGGACGAAAATAGTTTCGGTCAGAAGCAGCATCCGCTCGACCGACCGCAGCCCCGTAGTTGAAGACGATGTGGTCCGACCACTGCAAGTCTTCGCCGTACTCCACCTGCACTTCCCTCAACAAACTTGCCTGCAGTGGATCGGCGAACAGGGCCCCCTGCCGAACCTTAACGCCAATGCGCGATCGATGCCGGTCGGTCGGCGCGAATTGATACGTGGCCCCAAATCCCCGGGGTTCGGTCGGCGATTCGCTGTACTGGCCGTTCAATGTGAATTGCGACTTCGCAGCAAGTGGCATGGTTACGGAAAACTGCGAACCGACTCCGTCTTTCGCCCCGGAACTCGTCTCCACTGACTTGGAGTAGACCTGGAAATAGCCTGAATACTCGGGTGCGGGCGCATCATGAGGCTTTCCCGGCAACTGCGTTTCCGTCAACCGAAGCACGGGCTGCGTCGAACGCGAACTGCGGAGCGTCCAGGCTATGTCTTCCTTATCCCGTGACACAGCGCGCCGGACCACCTCAAGGGCATTCTGAAGGTTCACAGTCAATATTGCTGAACCACCTGCATTCAGCTGAACATCCTGCTTCATCGCCGGAAGGAAACGCGGCATTGAGATCCTAATGGAGTAGTTGCCGGGAAGAAGGTGGGGAATTTGAAAGGCTCCCGACTTGTCCGTGAATACCATTCGCTCCGGAGAGTTCTGCATCGAACCCACGGCAATTACCAAAGCCCCAACAAGCGGAACTCCAGCGGAGTCTTTAACTCTTCCGCGAATGTCTCCCAGATCGGCTGAACTAGCCGCGAACGGAAACAACAATAGGGCAATACTTGCGAAAGCCAGAACTCGAGCACTTCGTTGTACTCGTGTCATCGAGCGTTTCTCCCGTTTGACAGCCTCGTCGTCAGCGAACGGCAAACTTTTCGTTCGAGGTAATAATCTCCTTGCTGAGATTATCCGTGACCTTTACCTGCAGGGAATACTCTCCCGGCTCAAAATCAGCTAAAGGTAAACTCTTCGTCAAAGTCATTTGCTGCGCCGCGCTGGAAAGTTCCGTGGAATCTTCTGTGATCTTCCGCACTTCCTGTCCGTTGCGGGTAATGAGCATTTCGAGAGTTGCAGAAGGCTTATGCGACTGCTCATCGACTTTCAGGTTGTAAACCTGGAACCAGATCTTAAGATCTGCATTCCGCCGGAACTCATCTTTGACATTCGGCCGAACCTTCATGCCACCCAAAATCCACGAGCCGGTTGCAACCTGCCGCGGAGGAAGGTCCTCAATAAGGTCGGCCAAAATCACCGAACTGATCGAGAGTTTTTCGTCCGGGTACCGGGGAACGGCAAGGCGCTGATTGATTGTACCGACGTTCCCACTATGGGTGTCCTTTACAACCAGATCGATCTTGTAGAGGCCGGGCCGGAGCGGAACGATCTTCTGATAAATTGAAGAATTCTCCAGAGTCGCCTTGAACAATGCCGTAGGCACATCCTGCGCGATCGTATCTTCAAACGTCTGCGCAACGCGGCCGTTGATTCCCGTAATGCGGCCGTAAACGTTCACAGTCGCCCTGTGAATACCTTCCTGTTCCTGGAATGCCAAGTCCTTGTTCTGGAGAAGAATCGTGACGGGCGTCAGGATCGTTTCATCGGTAACGCGAACGAAATCGGTCCGATAGTTGAACGGGAGAAGGTTGAACGAGAGATTTGTTGTAACGATGCTCTCGAGATCCTTGAACTTGATTGCGGGCGGCCTGAAAGCATCTGCCATTAACTGCAGCCGGTCGAACTGATTCATCCGACCTGTTGCAAGACCATTGCCCAGCGTGGCCGAATCCCTGTTCAATCGCTCAGACTTATCGACGCCGTTGTACTGCTCGTATTCCGTCAGGCCGGCGCCCGGGACGTGAAGCAGGGCGTCTTTTTCGCTGGGATCGATGGTAAACC
>CAMAWS010000287.1 GCA_945861845.1 Candidatus Sulfopaludibacter sp. SbA3
TACCTCCTCGCGAGCAACACTCCCGGCAAACCGGGCAACAACCAGGCGCGGCGGTTCGAAACCGGATGGCGTGGAGATGAACTCGTCGCCGTTGGCCAATACAACTCCGTGCAACCCAATTTCAGGCCCGATGTGGGATTCATACGGCGCAGTAATGTCACCCAGTACCGGGGCGACATCACATGGAAACCCCTGCTTCGCAATAACGACACGATCCGGAACTTAGATTTTGGAACCAGCCTCGACTATAACGGCGGCACCGGAAGCGGAAAGATCGAGACCCGTGAGCAGAACTTCACCGCAGGAGTGCAGTTCGAAAACAATGGCATGTTCCATTTCACAACCTATCGAAACTTCGACCGGCTGGCCGCGCCACTGAGGGTTCCTTCGGGCAACCCGCACATCGCCATAGCGCCGGGCGATTATCGATTCCGTGGCTACACTGCGAACCTCGTGACCAACACAGGCGCCAAGATCAATGGAACCGCCGGCATGAATTGGGGCGGCTTCTACAATGGGAACCGGAGGTCATTCGCTGGCGGAGTAAACGTACGGCCTAACTATCATCTCACCGTCAATTTGACCTACGAGCGTAACAAGGTAACGGTGCCGAACGGATCGTTCACGACCAATCTGGTGGGAACGAGGCTTCTGTATGCATTCACCGCGCGGTCCTATATAAACGCATTCATTCAATACAACGCAGACACGCATCAAATCAGCTCGAACATCCGTTTCGACCTCATCCACCATCCGCTGAGCGACCTCTATATCGTGTACAACCAGACGCGGGATACCCAGCTTGGCCAACTGAAGGAACACGCATTCATCGTGAAGCTGACCAACCTTTTCAATTTTTAGGAAGATAAGATCGTGCGGTCACAAACCGCACACAATCCATCGGGGCCCTTGAAGTCTTTGTGGCAACCGAACCTGAACTCGTCCTGGAATCCCTGTCGTGATTATTAGGAATTCTGTCAGCTCGTGTTGATGTTCGACCCAGGGCCGTCATCTCGCTGAAGCGATAACAGCTTCCTGGGCGACTACGGACGCCTCTTTGAAACCGGTTGCATCGGTGTACATCTCGATGTACATTCCGACCATGTCAAAAAGATATTCCATCGCCCAAGCCCGCTCCAGGCTCCCCACCATCGTGGACCAGGCTGAGGCCGGAGCGGAAGTGGAGTTGACCCGCCGAGGCAAACCGGTTGCTGTACTCATTTCCCATCGCCAACTGGAAAGGTTACGAAGTGACCGCCCCCGATTCACCGATGTCTACAGGGCTTTCCTTCGAAATCACTCGCTTAAGGACGTCGGTATTGAAAACGATTTTTTCAAAGCCGCCCGGGAAAAGAGCGAGGGCCGAAGAGTTTCCTTGTGACTCTCCGGTATCTTCTGGATACCAGCATTGTGTCGTCGCCGGTCTCAAGGGAACCATCCGTGGAGATCGTCAGGCGCCTCGAACAGCATGGACACGAATGCGCAATCGGATCGCCGGTCTGGCATGAGCTGACATATGGCTGCCACCGGCTTCCCCGCGGCAAAAGGCGGGCCGCTCTTGAAAACTATCTGATGGACGTCGTGCAGGCGACCTTCAGCGTTCTGCCTTACGATGAAGGGGCGGCAGCCTGGCACGGCCGCGAACGGGCACGATTGGAAAACATGGGCCGCCCTGCGCCGTATGTCGACGGCCAGATCGCCGCGATTGCGTATACCAACGGACTCGTCCTCGTCACTGTCAATACCAGGGACTTTGCGCGGTTCAAAGACCTACGGGTAGAAAACTGGTCCAAACCTGCCCGCTAACAGCCCGTGCGGACTCCTCCCAATTCGCCATGTGGCATGGACTTCATGAGGTCCACGACTTCCTCATCGCTGACCTGGTCAAAAAACTCATAATAGGAACCGACCGCGCCGAACGATCTGCCGGGAATGAATAACACGACCAGGTCATCCACATGGGGCCGGAGGTCGTTCGCGGTTTCCTCGGCGGCAACAGGAACTGCGACGATGACAGCTCGGGGGCCGCGCCTGCGAATCTCGTGAATGGCCGCCTGCATGGTCAACCCCGTCGCCAGTCCGTCGTCGACGATAATCGCGATCTTGTCCGTGACCTCCACGGGACTCCTGCCCCGAAGAAACAGCGCGCGCCGGCGGCGCGCCTCCTTCAATTCCGCGGCGGCGGCGCGGTCGATCCAGCGGCCGTCTATGGTGGCTGTCTCAACTGGATTGGTAACGACGTAGCCGTTCTCAGCGACGGCCCCGATGGCGTACTCGGACGAAAGCGGATGACCGATCTTCCGGACCACGATGAGGTCCAGCGGAGCTTCAAGAGCCCTTGCGACTTCCACGCCGAGAACGACGCCGCCGCGCGGCAGGGCGTAGACGACAATCGGCAGCCCTTTGTAGTTGATCAGGGCATCGGCGAGTCTCTTGCCTGCATCCGTGCGATCCCTGAACATGGATTCCACCTCCCATCAGTTCGAATTTGGTTTCGTCCGCGTCAGCTCGCCGCATTCTGCCGGCGTCTTGCCGCGGAGGGTTGGCCTGTCCTTGTCCTCTTTTTCGCGTTTCCGGATCAAATCGGCAACCTGCGCCTTCGGTTCTTACTTTGTTCAAATCACTCTCGAGCCGAAGGACCCGGCAATGAAGGTCTCCGCGCTGGTTCGCTCGCTCGGAATCGTCTCGTGAACCCTTCTTGTTCAGCTCGTCCAGTTGCCTTCGGGCTTCCTTGAGGTGGCCCTGGATGCGCATTTCCTCCGTTTTCAGTCGATCTGCTTCAGACTTCCTGTCTTTGTTCAGTTGTTCCTCAACGGACTTGATCTCGTTCTCGGAAAATTTCGGAATCGTTTCGAGCTCGAGCAATTCCAGGTAGGACAGCTTGACCAGTTCACTCGCGGCTTGGGCAACCGGCGATCCAGACGAGACAACCGCGCTGCCTGGAAGCTCAAGAAAAATACAGAGCATGATGGCGATCACGTTCTTCGTCAGGCGCCCTTCACTGGATCGGCATCGCTCTTGTGGGTCATCTCTACGACGAGGTGGCACTTCAGGCACTTCGTCGGTTTGCTGTAAATGTAGTCCGCTTCGCCCATGTCCATCACCTCCCCCGCAATCCCTTCTCGCAATTCCGAGTCCTGAAAATAGAAAAGCCACTCTTTATTGGACGAATTCTGCACCTCAAATCCGAAATCAGAAAACTTCAATTGGACTGGTGATCCATGCCGAAACCACGGCTCGTGGCTGATTCGGTCCAATCTGCTATTTCGGGATTTCGGATTTGAGATGCAGGATTCGTCCAATCTCGAAATGTCTCCGCCTGAGAGGTAACTCAACTTTTCTATTGCTAACTAACTTAGGACGGGCGCATGGGATCAAACCAGCACACATTTGGCACGTGCCGTGCAACTCATTGCTCTCCTCACGAACATAAGGAGAACGCGCCTAGAAGGAGTACTGCCATGAGAACCAGTGAAACAGTGACGGATTTGGGGCTGTACACCTCGGAATGCTGCAGCGAAAAAGTGATCTTTGATGTTGGCGACTCTTTTCGGAGATGTCCGAAGTGCCATGCTCTCTGCATCTGGGAATTTGAGGATGAGGTCGTGGACCCTGAAGAAGTGAAACGCGAGAGCGGCGTGGCTGCCTGATAATTCGACCGGGCTATCGGCCACAGCTTTCGTCGTGGCAGGTGTCCCCTCTCAGCGCCTGGACTCCCTCCCTGGTGATGATCGGTGTCATGGCCAGTCCCGCGACCGGATCGGACCACCACCAGCCGAGCACGGCGTTCAAGACGAGGCCTGCCAGCAGGATCGCCGAGAGGTAGGCACAGAGATCTGTTTGTCTCGAATCGGCATGCAAGGCGCGGCTCCCGATTTGAACTGCGATACGCCGTTTAGCTCGCGCCAGCACTGGCATGACGACAACGGAAAGCGCGGCCAGTGCAATTCCCACAAGGCTGGTTTCCGGCGGAGTGCGGTTCCAGATCGAGTTGACCGCATCATAGGCCACATATAGCGCTAGCGCGATGAAGCTGATGCCCACCACGCGCAACGTGATCGCTTCGACATGTTGCCGGCGTTCCGGGTCTTCGTCCATGGACAGCCGCCAGACCAGCGCGATTCCTGACAACAGTTCGATCCCCGAATTCATGCCGAACCCGACTAGCGCGACGCTTCCCGCAATGACGCCGGATGCGATCGCAACAATGCCTTCGACGCTGTTCCATCCAACCGGACGGGGAGTTCTGGGGACAGACTCCGAACTTTGCGATTGGCGACACGCTAATTCGGAGTCTGTCCCCAGAATTCCTGCTGTAAGATTTGGAGCTATAGAACGTAAACTACCTTCAGAAATGGAGAAGACCAGAATGCGAATAATTTTTTTAATGCTACCAGTGACCGTGCTGCTGCTTCTTGCGGGCTCATGCACCGCCGAACAGCCCGCCGCACCAGCAGCTTCACAACCGGAGTTCAAGCCAACTGCAACGGTCAAGGACATCATGGATTCCATAGTCGATCCCAACGCGGATCTTATTTGGGAGTCAGTTGCGAGCACAGTCAGTGATAAGGGGATAGAAGACAAGATGCCCAAGACGGACGAAGAATGGGCGCAGGTTCGGCGATACGCGATCGCCCTTATGGAGTCCGCGAACTTGTTGCTGGTGCCGGGCCGCCAGATCGCGAAACCCGGGGATAAGGCCGAGGATTCCAACATCGAACTGGAACCCGAGGAAATCCAGGCTATTGTCGATAATGACAGGGCTACCTGGATGGAGCGTGCACTCGTACTGCACGACAATACGCTTGTGGCGTTGAAGGCGATTGAAGCCAAGGATGCGCAAGCTCTCTTGTTTTCCGGCGATGGTATTGACCAGGCATGCGAAGGCTGCCATATCAAATATTGGTACCCGAAGGATTCCGAAGCCGTCAGGCTCTATGAAGAGCGCATGAAAGAAGCCGCTGAAGCCAAGTAAGGCTGACCCGCAAAATACAACCGCAGTGGCGAGCGGGCGCTCGCCACTGGCTGGTTTCACGCCGCCCGCAC
>CAMAWS010000288.1 GCA_945861845.1 Candidatus Sulfopaludibacter sp. SbA3
CTGGTTGAAGCTCGGATTCGTCGTCGTCCAGGGATACGGCCTGACGGAGGCGAGTCCCGTGGTGGCCGTCAATCATCCATTTCATACACGGCCCGGCTCGCTTGGCAAAGTTGTCGAAGGTCAGGATGTGCTCATTGCGCCAGACGGCGAGATCCTTGTACGCGGACCCAGCGTGGTAGCGGCGGAAGGTGAGTGGCTGCACACCGGCGACCTTGGCGAAATCGATGCCGGAGGATGGCTGTTCTATCGCGGCCGGAAAAAGGACCTGATCGTCACGGCCGAAGGACTCAACGTTTCTCCCGACGATGTCGAGAATGCCTTGCATCAGGTTCCTGGAATTCGCGACAGCGCCGTGGTCGGCGTCACCAGGGACGGACACGACGTCGTTCATGCCGCACTGATCCTGAAGGAACCAACGGCTGATCCCGAAATACTGATCCGGCAGGCAAACGAGAGGCTCGAGACCCACCAGCGAATCAAGGAGTGGTCGATCTGGCCGGAAGACGACTTTCCACGTACGGCTTCCACCATGAAGATCCGGCGCAACGAAGTTGCGCGCATTCTGAGAGAGACTGTGGGCGCGGGGCTTCAGCCCCGTGCCAGGCTTGACTTGAGCGCGATGTCATCGCTCGAGCGAGTGGAGCTGTTATCGGATCTCGAAGATCGCCTGCAGGCAAATCTTGATGAAGAAGCCTTTTCCAAACTCAAGACCACGGACGATCTCAACCGCTGGCTTGAACTCCCGGCCCAGGAAAGACAGTCCGTGCCGGAAGCGAACTTTCCAGTGGCGGAGTGGGCGCGGTTTCGTCCCATCCGCTGGTTTGGCGCCGCCTGCCAGCGCGCCTTCATCCTGCCACTGTTTCTTCATTACTTTCCGCTCACCGTTACCGGATTGGAAAATCTGGAAACCCTCGAACCGCCCGTCATATTCGCTGCAAACCACACAAGCCACCTCGATACGGTCGGCGTTTTCGCCGCACTCCCAGCGGCGTGGAGAAAACGCCTTGCGCCTGCAATGTTGAAGGAGCATTTCAAGCCACACTTCGATCCCGGCGAGTTCTCGTGGCGGGAAGTCTGGAAGTCGCGCCTGTCGTATATCGCGGTATGCATCGCCTTCAATGCATACCCGCTTCCGCAGGTGATGGCGGGCGCGCGGCGAGCCCTCAAGTACACAGGGGAGTTAGTGACGCGCGGCTATTGTCCCCTGGTGTTCCCGGAAGGCAGGCGCACTCCCGATGGGAGACTGCTTCCCTTCCGCCCGGGGATCGGCATGATGGCCGTCCAGTTGGGAGTGCCGGTCGTACCCGTTCATATTGAGGGACTCTTTAATGCGTACTCGGTTCACGACAGTTGGCCAAAGCGCGGCCCGGTGCGCATAACAATTGGCCGGGCCATGGAGTTCCCCACCGGTGCGAGCTACGAACAGTCCGCCGCCAAGATGCAGGAATCCATGGCAGGACTACAAAACGCTTCGCGGGGATCAATTAAGGATTAAAAGGCGTATCCGAAAGCAGCGGGCTTGTACGGAATGCTTCACGCCGCGATTTCGTGGCATCCGCTATTTCGTCGCCGTGCTGGGCTCGAATCCGGCGAACGGACTCGTCCTGCATTGCGGCCAGCGCTTGCGCCTCGCTTGCACCCTGTACTTTCACTTTTTTATAGATGCTTTCCGCGCCGGTGTCTCCATGCTGGTTGGCAAGATCGAGCATGAACGCTATTGCGCGTTCCGACTTCAGCTCTGGTGCGCTCGTTGCCACCATTTCGAACGACTTTCGAAAAGCCGCGAGTGCGAGATCCACTTGAATTTTCTGAAACGCCAACTGGCGTGCGGACTCGCGGAACCGGCCGAGCCACGGCTCTCGAACAAGGTCGAACTGAGGGTCGAGCGTTTCGCCCAGCGGATCGGTGCCGCCTCTCTGGAGCGAAACGTGCTTCAGCAGGCCACGCGTCACATTCTCGTCGCCATCGCCAAATATCTTCACAAAGCCGGCGTGCTCGCGGCGATCGAACGCATCGAGCAGTTCGTGGAGCCTCAGCGGCTTTTGCGCCCACTGGATCAGCCCGAAGGAAAGGCCGGCCTTGTCTGTATTCCGATTGACAGCGCCAAAGCGTCCCGCGCCTTCGAACTGAGTGGTCACGCTCATCACCTTCATGGTTCCGCCGAAAGCCAGGTCGAGAACCAGCGTCAGGTAGCCGCGGGAGGCCAGCGGATCAACAGCGGGAGTCCTCACTAATGCTTCAAGCGTGGGACGATCCACTTCACCGGAAACTTTCAAGCCGCAACGTTGCTGGAAGCCGCTGACGCATTCCTCGGTCCTGGGACCAAACCGTCCGTACAGGGAATCACGAATTCCGGGCAGCTGACGGAACCCATGCCCGGACAGGAGTTCCTGAACCACGCCGACGGCGTCGCTATTCCCATCGCTCCTGGTGATGGGCGGCACTGCTGAGCCATCGAGTATGTTATCGATCCGGGTAATTCCGCATTTGGCCATATTCGACAACCACCGATAAGGGGTACTTGATTCGCCGGTATCCTACCATGCGATGGCCGAGCAGGAACGGGCTACCGGATCCTTTTCATTTTCGCGATTAGCGCGAATTGCAGGCGGCGTCGCTGAACGTTCGACGCAAGGGCAGCATGAGAACTCCTCATATTCCATTTCGATGACGCTGCTGAACCATCTTCGCGCCGCGATGCGGAGAAGGTTTACGGCGGATGGGTTCGACGTTACACCGGGTTTCATGGCAAACAGCATCCCGATCAGATGGGCGAGGCGGAAATCCATAATTTCCTGAGTGTTCCTGCCGTGCAACGGAACGTCACGGCGTCTGCAGCCCGGCCGATCTGTTCTGAACGATTTTAGTGAGCCGATTTCCGCAGTCTTTGTTTTTCCTTTTACGCCCCTTTCATCACAGATAAACTGCTGCCCATCTTCCCCTAATGCTCCGCTTCGAAATCACGGGTCGTTCTGTTTTATTGAGCGGTTGGACGCAGGAATTCCTGGCAAGCATGAGCGGGTTAATACTAGGGCAGACAGAAATCTGACTCGATTCACCGAGGGGCTCGCTGGTAGGCTAGCCTCCTGTTGTTCGCCTCGTTCCCGTCCCGGGAGGGACACTGACATGAAGAGATATGTGCTGGGGCTTCTGGTTAGCCTCCTGCCTTCGATTGCGATCGCCCAGACGAACCCTTCAGCGCTAGCAGCGCGCGCCTGGCGCCAGCAGCACGAACGCGCAATTGTCGACGAGTTCGTGGCGCTTCTGTCAATCCCGAACATAGCGAGCGACCGCGACAATATCCAGCGCAATGCGGAAGCCATCGTAGCCATGATGGAAAAGCGGGGCCTCGCGCCGAAACTGGTGTCGGTCCCCGGTGGCAATCCGATTGTGTTCGGCGAGATTCGCACGCCTGGGGCTATTCGGACGATCGCTTTTTACGCGCACTACGACGGCCAGCCACTCGACCCCAGGGAATGGGCCTCGCCGCCGTTCGAGCCGACGCTGCGCGACAAGGCGGTGGAAGACGGCGGGCGGGTGATCCCACGACCGCCTGCGGGCACGCCATTCGACCCCGAGTGGAGGCTGTACGCTCGTGGGGCGGCCGACGACAAAGCACCGATCATCGCCCTCATGACCGCGGTCGACGCCATCCGAGCCGCCGGCAGGACGGTCAACGCGAACGTCAAGTTCGCCTTCGAAGGCGAAGAAGAGGCCGGATCGCTGAACCTCGAAAAGACGTTGGCGGCCAACAGGGATCTGTTTGCCGCGGACCTCTGGCTGATGTGCGACGGACCGCTCTATCAGACGCGCCAGCAGTCGATCGTCTTCGGTGCGCGTGGCGTCAATACCATCGATATCACCGTCTATGGGCCGCGCGGCGAGCTGCACAGCGGCCACTACGGCAACTGGGCGCCGAATCCGGCGATGTCGCTCGCGCGGCTGCTGGCCTCCCTGAAGGACGACAACGGTCGTGTGCTCGTCGATCACTTCTACGACGACGTCGAACCGCTCGGACCGGTCGAAAGGCGGGCGCTCGACGAAGCGCCGGCGATTGACGCCGAACTGATGCGCGAGTTCTGGCTCGGCTCGACCGACGGCGGACCCCGCACGCTCAACGAGTTGATCACCGTTCCCTCGCTCAATATCCGCGGCATGGCCAGTTCGCGCACCGGCGCGCAGGCGTCGAATGTGATTCCGGCCTCGGCCACGGTGACGATCGACGTGCGGCTGGTCAAGGGCATGGACGGACGCAAGACCGGCCAGCAGGTCGTGGACCACATCCGCAAGCAGGGCTACTTCGTCGTCAACCGCGAGCCGACCGCCGACGAGCGGCGCGCGCACCCGAAGGTGGCGATGGTCGTCACCGGCCGGATCGCCGTCGGCTCGCGCACACCGATGGACCTGCCCATTTCCCAGGAGGTGATCCGGACGGTCGAAAGCGTCCGGGGCCGCGCCGTCAAGCTGCCGACGATGGGCGGGGCGCTGCCGCTGGAGGCCGTCGAACGCCCGCTCGGCACGCGGACGATTGTGATCCCGATCGGGAATCACGACAACCATCAGCACAGTTTCGATGAGAACCTCAGAATCCAGAACCTTTGGGATGGAATCGAACTGATGGCGGCGCTGCTGACGATGTGAAGCGCCGGGTTCCGCCCTTGAGACCGAGGAACTGCCCAACAGGCGTTGCACCAGACGGCCGCTGGTGAACGCTGACGCGTTAGGCAGTCGAAACGATTGTGACCGGATCGGGGATGGCCGAGCTAGAATCATCGCGTGATTTACGAATGGAACTCGGACAAGGCCGCACAGAACGAGCGGAAGCACAGGGTTTCATTTGACGAAGCCATTACAGTGTTTCTCGATCCTCTTGCGATCACCTTCGACGATCCGGATCACTCGATAGAAGAGCGCAGGTTTATTACGATCGGCAAATCGAAAAATCAACGACTCTTTTTCGTTGCTCATGCGGATATCGACGAGGATCGCGTCCGAATGATCAGCGCACGCGCGAC
>CAMAWS010000289.1 GCA_945861845.1 Candidatus Sulfopaludibacter sp. SbA3
GGAGATTCCAATCGCGCAGGCTGGTCGGAAACAAATGCTGCCGGAGCTTCGGTCAACGCATCACCATACCCATAACGCTTTGGATGACGCTATCGAACAAGCGGAGATCTTCGCGAACGTCTTTGAATGGGAAGGAGTCCATGCGCGACATCCTCGGCGATTGTCGAAAAGATAGCGTAGCGCGCCTCGACGATTTCCATCGAAAACTTGCCAGAGCCGAAGAAATTGCTCGAGAAAAGGCCTGTGTCTACGCGACGGGTTCGTTTGGCAGAGGTGAAGCGAGTAAGCACAGTGATCTTGATTTGTTCATCGCAGGCAGAAGCCTTCCAATAGACAAAAGCACTGAAGAGCATCGCCAACTTGCAAGGCTTGACGAGATATTGCTGAAGGCAGAATTAATTGACGCTACTCGGGCCGTCGGATTCCCGGAATTTTCTGGGGACGGCGAATACCTAATTCACTACACAATCAGCGAATTAGTCAGAACAACCGGTAAGCCAGAAGACGACGTAAACAATACCTTCACTGCTCGATTGCTGCTGTTGTTGGAGAGCCGTCCACTTATCGGACTGAATATTTACAAAGAAGCCATTGACAGCGTCATCTCGAAATATTGGGGTGACTACGGGAAGCACAAGAATGAGTTTGTGCCTGGATTCCTTGTAAATGACATCTTGCGCTTATGGCGTACTTTCTGCGTGAACTACGAAGCCCGCACTTCAAATGTTCCGGCCGACAAGAAAAATAAGCGCCGACTGAAGAATTACAAACTTAAATATAGCCGCATGCTGACGTGCTATTCAGCTTTGATTTACCTGCTGGCGCTCTACGATGCCGCTAGAACCGTAAGCCCTGAAGACGTTCAAGAAATGGTAAAGAGGAGTCCGACTGAGCGCCTTGAATGGATTATTGAAGCCGGGCAATTCAAAGATGCAAATGAACTGATCGAAAAGCTGCTGATGGAATACGAACAATTTCTGCAGAACACGAATGCCGATGAAAAGACTCTCCTTGATCGGATGGAGGATAGGTCGATTCGGACCAGTTATTTCGATCAGGCAAATGCATTCGGAGAAACCATCTTCGACCTGATCGAGAATATCGGTCGCAAATCACATCTTCATCGTCTCTTGGTCGTTTAGTGATCGCAGGTTAAGCGTTAGACTGTGATGCTTGCGCAACGACAACTTACCGCCGAAATCCAGCACCACGGTTGAGTCAGGTAAGTTGTTGCCTTAACCAAGCCGGGCAGTTCAGCCTATCGATTCCCAGCGGCTGGCCAGATCTTCGTAAAGGGCCTCGAGTGCGGTTTTTAGTTCGGAGTACCGGCGATGGGAGCCTTCCCAGTCCATGTCGGCACTGGGATTCTGGAATGATGTTTCCATGTCGGCTAACTCGCCCTCGATAAGCGCGATCCGCCCCTCGATTTCCGTTACTTCCTTTTGAAGCTGCTCTCTCTTGTTCTTGCTCAGGCCCTCCCGGGCCGGAACCGGGGCCTGGCGCGCGCGATTGTCCTCATCCTGCTTGCTCTCGGCCGGCGCGTTCAGCCATTCCTCGAAAGCGCTTAACCGGTCAAACACATGGGCCTTACCATCCTCGACATACAGCAGATGGGTTGCGATCTTCTGTACAAGGTACCTGTCATGGGTCACAAACAGGATTGTTCCCGGATATTCCATCAGCGCTCCTTCCAGCGCTTCGCGCGATGCAATATCCAGGTGATTCGTGGGCTCGTCCATTGCAAGCAACTGCGGCCGTGCGTAAATGATCCGCGAGAGCATCAGGCGTGACTTCTCGCCGCCGCTCAGTTGTCCGACGCGTTTGAAGACATCGTCGCCACTGAATAAAAACATCGCCAGGTATCCGCGAATTTCGCCGTCGGTCGCTGTAGGGTCCATTTCCCTTATCTGGTCGATCACTTGCGACTCCGGCTGCAGATCCTGCAGTTGTTGATCGTAGTAACCCACATCGATCGCATCGTTCCAGTCCAGCTCCCCTTCGATCGGCGAAAGCGCTCCAATCAGGGTCCGCAGCAATGTCGTCTTGCCCGAACCGTTGGGGCCAAGGATGGCCCATCGTTCGCCTCGCTGTACTTCGAAGTGGACGCCACGAACCAGTGCAGTCTCTCCATATCCGATGTCGAGACCGCGGGCCGTGACGATGTATCGGCCGCTTCGTTCGACGGGCAGGAACCGGAATTTGGCGCGGCTCGATGCTCCAGCCGGCCTTTCGATGGGCGCCACCCGCGCAAGGAGTTTCCGGCGGGACTGGGCTTGTTTGGTCTTCTGTCCGGCGATGTTCCGGCGAATGTAGTCTTCCTGCTTTTCAATCCATTCGCTTTGAAGGCGCCATTCCTTCTCCTGACGCGCCAATCGCTCGTCACGTTCCTTGAGGTAGTCCGAATAGTTTCCCCGGTAGTCTTGAATGCGCCCGCCAATCAGGTCGAGGACGCGGTTTGCCACCCGATCCAGGAAGAACCGGTCATGTGAAACGACCACGACGGTCTTGGCTGTTTCATTCAAGAAACTCTCGAGCCACTCAATGGACCGTATATCGAGGTGATTTGTAGGCTCGTCCAGCAGCAACAGTTCAGCGTTGGAGAGCAACAACTTCGCAAGGGCCAGCCGATTCTTCTCTCCTCCGGAAAGCTCGCGGCTTGGCCGGGCTAATGCGGTTTTTGAGAATCCGACGCCAAGAAGCGACGCTTCTGTCATGGCGCGAAACCGGTACCCGCCCTTGAGTTCAAATTCGTGCTGGAGCTGTGAATAGCGTTCATGCACTTCGTGCTGCGCGCCGGAAGCGATTGAATGTTCGAGGCGGCGCATCTCATCTTCGGCTTCAAGGAGGTGAGCGGACGACCGAAGCCCTTCCTGCAGCACAGACGTGCCCTCGTGAAAATCCGGAATCTGGTCCAGCGTGCCTGTCCGGAGTTGCGACTTTCGGGTTACGGACCCCTCGTCGGGATCACTCACGCCGGCCAGTAGTTTGAGGATCGTGGTCTTCCCGGCGCCATTGGCGCCGATCAGGCCGATCTTTTCGGAAGGATTGATTTGAAAGGAAACGTTCCGAAGAACCTGCTGCGATGCAAAGCTCTTCGAAACGTCATTGAATTGTACGAGCACTCAAATTAGGAGCAGCGCTTATGCAGCGCGCCCCGGAGCCTGGCCCGGATTCTTAAGAACCTCGATCGCCTTTTTCAGCTGCCGGTCTTCGTCCGTTGCCGCAGGCTGAGCCGGCGTATTCGGCTGAACCTCAGGCTGGTCTACAGTGGGATCGACGACTTCCTCGCTGGCCTGCGGAACCTCGATGGACGGTTTCACGCCAACCGCCTGGATTTCCTTGCCGGTGGGCGTCTGGTACTGCGCAACGGCAATGAGCAGGGCCCACCCGTCGTCAAGCGGGAGGAGCTTTTGAACCGCGCCCAGGCCGAACGTCTTCATTCCGACCAACTGTCCGCGGCTGTTGTCGCCGATGGCGGCAGCGACGATTTCCGCCGCGCCAGCAGTTCCCTGATTGATGAGAACAACAAGCGGCGCCTTCGTTAACGCATTCTGAGCGTTTGCCGTGAACGTCTGCCGTTCCACCTTCTGCCCCTGCAAATGACCTATCGCACCGCGGTCGAGAAAATAATTAGCCAGATCAACAGCTTCTTTTTCTTCGCCGGCGCTGACTGAACGCAGATCGAGGACGATCGAGGTTGCGCCCCGCTTCAAAACATCTTCAAGGTGCTTCTTCGCTTCCAGGGCTTTGCCCGGAGCAAGAGACGGGACCTTGAGATAACCGATGCTGCCCTCCATCATTTTGGATTCAACGGCCGGAACCGGTGTTACCTGCCTGTTAACAGGGATCGTTTCAGGTTCTCCACGCCGCCGCCGAATAACCGACAAGGACGCAGCCTTTCCGTCCGGGTTTGCCAGCAGGCCGCGGACCTGAACCAGGTTCATTTCCCGGGTGGTGACGCCATCAATGGACTCGATAACATCGCCGGTGCCGAGCATGGCTTTGTCGGCAGGGCCGCCAGGAAGCACTGAGACAATCATCGGATAGCCGAACTGCTTGGTGATGAACGCGCCTATTCCTGCAGTCTGATAGGGGCTGTAATCCTTATAGAAGGCGACATCCTGCGGCGAAAGGTAGCCGCCATTGGGGTCAACACTCTCAACCAGGCCGCGGATTGCCCCGCCCACAGCGTTCTTCAGCGATGTGTCATCAACATAATCGCTGCGGATGCGGTTCAACACCTCCGTGAATATCGAGAGCTGCTGGTACGATCCGTTCTGAGCGCTGACGCGCCCAAGCATGCCGCCGATGATGGCATATATAACAAGGACCGAAGAGAGCAACAAGATCGCGTACTTGCTCTTCGTATTAAGCATAATCCCCCTATGATTTACCCCAAGGTGGTTGCATTATATCCCGGTGAAACTGCTGGTTGTATCATCAAAAATCAGAATAAACTCAAGTCCATGGATGGGTTGCACGTTTCCATGAGGGTGATGGCATTGGATGTGGGAGACAAGAAGATCGGAATAGCCGTCAGCGATTCGATGCGGCTCACCGCGCAGGGCCGCACTACACTTCGCCGCACGGACGTTCTTTCCGATATCGAAAAACTCCGCCAGCTCGTTGAAGAAAACGAAGTTTATGAAATTATTGTCGGTCGGCCGTTGCATATGGACGGCAGGGAAAGCATTCAAAGCCAGAAGATAGCCAGGTTTGCAGAACAACTTGGCAAGGCGCTCAAGACTCCCATTACCTACCGGGATGAACGTCTTACCAGCTTTGCCGCCGAGCAATATCTTGAAGAAATGGGACTGAACTGGCGAAAACGCCGTGAACAGGTCGACAAGATCGCTGCCATGATCATTCTGCAGGATTATCTGGATAGCTTACCGAAGGCGAACCCCACGGCTAACGAATGAAGATACTGCTTGGTACGCTGTGGGCGCGGGGCTTTAGCCCCGTGCAAAGTTCCAGAAAATTGCT
>CAMAWS010000290.1 GCA_945861845.1 Candidatus Sulfopaludibacter sp. SbA3
CCGACTGGATCCGCCTCGTGCTGGTTCGTCCGCAGGGCGAGCGCGTGTATGTGGATAATTTCTGATCGACTGACTGATTCTTTGACTGGAGGTCCGTAAGTGAAAACGAAATGGCATTTAATCGCGGTGGCACTCACTGCAGCCTTGTCTACTCCGTTAGCCTTTTCGCAGAACCTCGTGCCTGATGCGCGCCGGATCGGGATGGGAGCCGTTGGTAACCAGGGAAACCTCGCGTCTGAACTGGTCGAGGAGCAACGGCCGTACCGTTCCTTTGTCATACCGCTCGGCCTGTTTCAGGTGTTGAAGAACTTCCAGGTGTTCAATCCCGATGATCCGGCGTTCGACCCCGTTCGCGCCGTGGAAAACCTCTCCAGCCCGATGCATATCATTTTCAATCGAGGGACAAGCGGCGCGGGCAGCAATCTCGTGGGAGACCTTGTCAACGGCAGGTTCAGCCGCGACCTGAACTCGTATCGCGGTTTTGCTCCGGCCTCGGAGATTGATGCCCAGGGATTGTGGTCGCCGAGCTGGGGGAAAACGTTCCGCTTTTCCGGCGAAGCGGGCGCCGGAACATCGCATGGCGTCTTTGTAGGCGCCGGGCCCTACGTCGCTCTTGGTACGAACGTGAAAATCGATCAGAACCTCCTCGACATACTTTCGAGTTCGACAAATGTTTATCGCCCGAACAGTACCTTCACGATCGGCGATATAACAACGGGGCAGGGGGCTATCGCGATTACGGGTGGTTATCGTGGCAAGTTGGCGGTATTCGACAACGCGCAGACGGGCGGCAATACGCGCGATGGGCTGTATATCGCAACGGATTACCACTACCTCCATGGCATCCATTACGATACCGTCGATCTCAATGTGCGTTTCGGCACCGACCAGGCGGGGCAGGTCACGCTTCAGCCCACGAGTACTCCGATCGACATTGGCCGGACGTCTGGGAAGAAAGGCCGCGGCTTTGCCATCGATCTTGGGACCGCCGTCATCGTCAAGAACTGGAACTTCAGTTTTGGCGCGAATGGCGTGGGGAACAGGATCGTATGGGAATCGCTGCGAAGCGAGCAGTTGGTGCTTCGGAGTTTGTTTCAGGGCGGTAACTTCGTCAGGACCTCGTTGCCATCGCCCGGCGCGGAGCGCAGCGTTTCGTTGCCTGTTCAGTACGCGGCGGCGGGCGGCTATAGCTCGGACCGGTGGGCCGCGCAAACCGAGGTTTCCCACGGCCTTCAGGACTTGAGCGTTCGCAACGGTGTGGAGTACAAGGTCGGCCGGCTTGCAGTGCGAGGCGGCAGCCGGTATCAACTTGATCGCTGGCACCTCTCGACCGGCGCCGGCGTGAACCTTACCAAACGCTTCGGAATCGACATGGCCATATATCAAACAACTGCCAATATCGAACGAAAACAACAGATCGGATTGGCGCTCTCTTTACGTCTCGATCGCGCCGACAATTAAAATTGATGACTACTCTAATAGATGATGCAGCAAGCCAGCTGATTGCCGCCCGGCGTGAAGCACGGCAAATCGAGCGCCTTCCGGAATCATGCCGGCCGGCAACCGTGGAAGACGCCCTCCTGGTTCAGCGCCGGATCCTGGAATTATCCGGCGAGAAGATTGGCGGCTGGAAGTGCTCGTTGCCCAAGGGCGAAAACCTGATGCTGGCGCCGCTGCCGGGTTCGACCATCGGCAGTGGGCCGTTCTGTCCGGTCGCAGCACTGAAGGCAGAGGCCCGGATCGAGCCGGAGGTCGCTTTCGTCATGGGACGCGATCTTCCTCCGCGCGCCACCCCCTATGCCGAACAGGAAGTTCGTGATGCGATTTCCGAAACCCGCCTTGTGCTCGAACTCATCCGCTCCCGGTACGTTGATCCCCATGCGCTTCCGTTTCCGGAGTTCCTCGCCGATAGTCTCAGCCACCTCGGGCTCTTTGCCGGCCCGGTGCTTCAAAATCCGTTCGATCGTGAACTCGGCACTATCCCGTTCACGGTAGGCACGAAGTCCGGAACGATTCTGACGCGCGAGGGCCGCCATCCCAATGAGCATCCGTTGCGTCCTCTTGTCTGGCTCGCGAATTTTCTTTCAAGCCGTGGCGAAACGCTGAAGGCTCGCGCGATCGTGACCACAGGCTCCTACGCGGGCGTCCTGGTTGTACCGTCCGGGATTCCGCTTACGATTGAATATGGAAACCTTGGGACGCTTTCAGTAGCTTTCTTGCCGAAGTAAACGTCCTGGTCGTGCCGTTCAACGGATCGATGAAGGCCAGGCGGGTTGCGAGTAGCTGCAGCGGTGTATCTGGAATTATCCTGATCTTCGGATAGACCGGATCCCCAACGATTGGAAATCCGATCGACATCATATGCACCCGAAGCTGGTGCTTTCTCCCTGTCTGCGGCCTCAACCGGAACAGGCCGATGCCCTCGTTCATGCTAAGCAGTTCAATCTCGGTGATCGCATTGACCGGTCCGTTGACGATTCGCTGCGAATACCAGGGGTCGCCGGCCTCCATCCGGTTTTCCACGCGCCACTGTTTTTGTTCTCGCATTGCGGCGCGATAGTCAACGTGGGCAACCGCCAGGTATTCGCGCTCGATATTCCCTTCCTCGAACAGCTTGTGGTAGATCCCGCGCGAAGCCGGGTTGATTGCAAAGAGGACAATACCTGCCGTGTCGCGATCGAGCCGGTGCATCGGCGCCAGCGCCTTCAGTCCTGTGCTCTTCTGAAGACGAACCAGAAGCGAGCGTTCGATGTATTCCCCGGCAGGCGTGACCGGCATGCCATGCGGCTTATCGGCAACGAGAATTTCGGCGTCCTGATAAACGATTTCTTCCTGTTCGAGGGAAGCGGGCTCCGATGGAACCTCCCTGTCGTAGAAGACCGTGATGCCGTGGCAGTACGGAGAACCCTCATTCAATATCGCGCCGTCGCTCGTCGTAACGATGCCGCGCGCCACACGTTCGCGCCAGGTATGCGCAGGAATTTGAGGAAAGTGCGCGATCAAATGCTCAAGGATGGTCGCAGGAGCTGGTTCGATTTTGGGGAGATAGAGACGAGACATAGCGTTCTTAGTGGTTAGAATATACCCAATGAACAACAGACAGGTTCCTTCATTCATTTACGGAACGGCATGGAAGAAAGACGCCACCACGGAACTGGTTCGAGCGGCCGTGAGCGCGGGCTTCAAAGCGATCGATACCGCAAACCAGCCCAGGCATTATTCGGAATCGCTCGTAGGCGAGGCGCTCAGCGCGCTGGCGGAAAACAACGTTACCCGCGACAGCCTGTTCATTCAGACGAAATTCACGCCGATTGGTGGCCACGACAATCGAGTTCCTTATGATCCGCAAGTGGATGTCGCGGCCCAGGTGCGCCAGTCCTTCGAATCGTCGCTGAAGAACCTGAAGACCGGCCGAGTGGATTCTTATCTTCTCCACGGTCCTTATTCTTATCCCGGACTCGGAGATGACGATTGGGAGGTGTGGCGGACGATGGAGGAAATTCACGCGTCGGGCCGAGCCGGCATGATCGGCATAAGCAACGTCAATGCCTGGCAGCTTGCGGAGTTGATAGGGAAGGCGGGCGTGAAACCCATGGCCGTGCAGAACCGCTGCTATGCGAACAAGGGATGGGACCGGGAGGTTCGCGGCATCTGCCGGGCTAACGGGATCATGTACCAGGGATTCTCGCTCCTTACGGCGAATCCGGGCGTCGTCCATCATCCGGAAGTAAGAGTGATCGCCGGCAGGCTCGGTGTACATCCCGAGCAGGTCGTTTTCCGCTTTGCCATGCAGGCGGGAATGGTGCCGCTGACGGGAACCACAAACGAGCAGCACATGAAGGAGGACCTGAAGGTCAACGCGATTGCGCTCACGGCGGGCGAAGTGAGCTTCATGGAGTCTATTGGAGACTGCTAAATGCTGAAAATAGGTTCAGTGGAAATCGCGATGCCGGCTATCCAGGCGGCACTTTCCGGTTTTTCCGACCGGCCGATGCGCGTTGTCGCGCGCCGTTACGGCGCGGAATTCGCGATGGCCGAGGTCGTGCTCGATGAGCTTGTGACCCGCAAGGGAAAGCTTCGAGACCGCCTGTTAAAGATCGGCGAAGACGACCACCCCATCGGAGGACAGCTCATGGGAAGCCGTCCCGAGCAGTTTGGCGAAGCGGCGAGTGACCTGGTGGAGGGCGGCTACGACCTTGTCGACATCAATTTCGGATGTCCGGTGAAGAAGGTGCTCGGCCGCTGCCGCGGCGGATTCCTGCTGAGCGAACCCGGGAACGCCCTCGCAATCGTGAAGGCGGTAGTGGATGCGGTCGGCGGCAGGCGTCCCGTGACGCTCAAGATGCGGCGCGGCTTTGACGATTCCGAGGAGAGCGAAAGGAACTTCTTCACGATACTCGACGGCGCGTTCACCCTGGGCGCCGCGGCCATTACTGTTCACGGGCGCACCGTGAAGCAGCGGTATATCGGGCCATCCAACTGGGATTTCCTCGCACGGGTGAAACGCCATGTGGGGACGCGCACGATTCTCGGCAGCGGTGATTTGTTTACGGCCGGGGCTGTCGTCCGAATGATGAACGAAACCGGCGTCGATGGGGTGACCGTTGCCCGCGGCGCAATAGGGAACCCGTTCATCTTTCGCGAATGCCGCGAGCTATTGGAGGGCCGCGCCGTCGCTCCGCCGTCGGTGGCAGAGCAGCGCGAGGCGATCGAATTTCAGTTCGGCGAGACGTTGAAGCTCTATGACCCCGTTCGCGCAGGCGCGGTTTTCCGGAAATTCGGAATCGCCTACGCCGATCTCCACCCCATGCGCGCTGACGTTCGACAGGCGTTTATCAACGCGAAAGATTTCGAAGCGCTTCGCGATGTCCTGGCCGTGTGGTACGACGATCGGCGCGAGTGGCCTCCGGTCACTCCTCGCGAGGGTCTGCGGGACCTGATTGCCGCCGGAGCCGCTTGCAACATTTAGGGGAGATTTTGAAATT
>CAMAWS010000291.1 GCA_945861845.1 Candidatus Sulfopaludibacter sp. SbA3
CCTTAAGATGAATGAGATCATGGTCGAGGTTTTCATCCCGAACCCGGCGCCGGGTACGAAGCAGACGTGGATGAAGCTGAAGAACCGCGAGGTTTACGACTTTGCGCTGATTTCCGTCGCGGCCGCGTTTACTGTTGCGGGTGATGTATGGCAGGACGGGCGCATTGTCATGGGCGGCGTCGCGCCGGTCCCTTACCGCGCAACGGTTATAGAGAACCAGCTCAAGGGAAAGAACATCAAGACAAGCATCAAGCAGGCCGCGGCGATCATTCGCACGGTGGCGCGTCCGATGAGCATGAACGCCTACAAGGTCGATATCGCGCAGAGCCTCGTGGAGCGGACAATCCTGCAGGGGTTAGGGTAGCCGCGGGCTTTACGCCCGCGCTCTCTGAGTCAGCCCATGCGAGTTGTATCAGGAATATTGCTTTTCGCGGCATTGCTTTTGCCGCAGACGACGAACCCGCCCCCAGACGCCGTACGCACTGTCATCGGCCGCCTCGAGCTGGAACGATACAAGGCGCACATTAAAGGACTCACCCAGTTCGGCGATCGAATGCAGGGAACCCAACGCAATCGTGACGCCATCGACTGGCTTGAGGGACAACTGCGGAGCTTCGGGTACATCAACGTCGTGCGGCATCGGTTCATGTCGGCCAGCGGTCCGCTTGAAAACATCTACGCCACAAAGATCGGGGTGACCACACCGGGAGAAATGTACATTGTCTCGGCGCACATGGACGGCCGCGGCGGCGGTGAGGCCGCCGACGATGACGGCTCCGGCTGCGCGGTGGTGCTCGAATTGGCCCGCGTTTTAGGAATGGCCGACGTCCGGACGAATCGCTCGGTGAGGTTCATTTTCTGGAATAACGAGGAGTTCGGGATGGACGGCAGCGGGACCTATGCGCTCGAAAGGGCTCCGCTCCAGGGTTCGGCGGCCGAACCGAAGTGGCTGGGTGTCATCCAGCACGACATGATGATGTTTGACCATGGCATGCCTCCAGGGCCGAGACAGAGTCCCAACGCCGACATCAATATTGAATATCAGAGGAACTCCAGAATGGCGGCCGGCTCCGAAAGGCTGGCAGCATTGCTGCATGCCGCAAACCGGTCGCACGCCGGGCAATATCCCGCAACAGTCGGCGCCAATATGGCAGGCACGGATTCAATACGGTTTCAGGATCTTGTGGCCTCCGTTAGCGTCCGCGAAAATGAAAGGGTCACCGGCATTGTCATTGGCTCCAATCCGAACCATCATCAGCCAACGGACAAATACGAGACTTACGGAGAAGAGGACTTTCGTTTCGGCTTCAATGCCGCGCAGACGACTCTTGGCGGCCTCGGACAACTCGCAGGTGTCGCTCTTGCTCGGTGAAAAAAGGGGGCCCGGCCGGGCCCCCATTTTCATTTGGAGAGGTTCAACACCGCCTGAATACAGTTCAGCGTCCAGCCGTGAATCACGCCGTTCGTCGCAATGTATCCTCCGTCTGAATAAAGCCATGTAACACCGTTAGCGTCGGTCAGGATTCCTCCGGCACGCTGGAGGATCAGGCTCGCGGCGGCAATATCCCAGATGTTCAGGTCGAGGTGCCAGTAGGCGTGCAGCCTGCCGCAGGCCACGTTGCACAGGCCGAGCGCCGGCGATCCCATCAGGTTGAGTTCGGTGACCTGGTCCGACATGAGACCGACAATCATTCTTGTTTGCCTCCGCCGGTCGCCGCTATGCGGCCAGTCCGTGCCTGTGATTGCGCTGTTCCAGGCCTCGGCGCCTTCCAGTATTTGCTGAACGGAAATCTTCCTGCCGTTGAGCGTGGATGGAGTGTTGATGGTCGCCTCGAACATTTCGTCGCGGCAGGGGTCGTAGACTGCGCCTGCGGAGATGTTGCCCCCTGTCCGCAGTGCGACGGAAATGCAGAAGTACGGAATGCCCTGTGTGAAATTCAGGCTGCCGCAGATAGGATCGACGATCCACAGGTCCGGAGCATCCACAGGCATTGGAGCATCGTCGGGTCCCTCCTCAGCCAGGATGCTGGCGCCGGGGAATTCCTCCAGGATTGTCGAGACGATTGCGTCCTGCACGAGCAATGATGCCTCGCAGACCACGTCACGGTGCCCCTTCCACTTGAGGTAGCCGGGCTTTCCCAGCCGGGCTTTCGCGACATCGCCGCCCTTCCGCGCCGCCCGGGCGGCGACTTCAAGGGCATGGCTCAGGTCCTTACTTTCATTCATTGGTGGGGGAATTCCGGGGACATTGTTCGATCAACGTCCCCGGAATTGCCTAATTGCCTAGTTGGTAGCGAAGCAGTAGAACAGGCCGGCGCCGCCGGTCTGAACCAGGTTTGGCTGGCTGCAGCCACGGCTTGCGTGCGCGGCGTTCCAGGAAACGTTGCCGCCGCCAAGACGGTCATGATGGCCCAGCATGACGCTGCCCATGTTGTTGCTCGTGTAGTTGCCGCAGGTTGTCATTGCGGCGTCGCCGGGAAGGGCCCTGCCGGTGGAGTCCGAACCCGTCAGCATGTCATGTTGGTTCGGCATGTCGCCTACGCCATTGACCGGCGCGCCTTTTTCGGAAAGCGCGGTTGGCTTCCGGACGTTGTTGCGGTCGCGCTGAACGTCTCCATGCAGATCGGCGACATTGGCCGCGATCTGGGCACCCATGGAATTGTGCCACGGTCCCGCTCCGATTCGGTCACGCGCGTTGACGGCTGGCTGATTGCCTGCAGCCGTGGTGCTCATATACGCGCGCCATGTGCGAGCGCCTGCGCCTGCAGCCTGGGCTAACGCCTGGCAATGCGCGTCGGCTCCGGCCAAACCGCCGAGATTGGCTCCATCGCCCTTACCCACACTTGTAACGAAAAATCTCATTGGCTGCGGGGGTGCTGCTGGAGCCTGGCCTCCGCCACCTTGCTGGGCGAAAATAATAAGCGTGCCCACCAGCAAAAACATTGATGCGGCTAAGATAGATACGGTCCTTTTCATTGATTCTCCTGTCTCTTGGGTTTTCGGATCACGACCGGACGGTCGTACGTTTTTTGTCGGTGGCTAGTATACCTCAAGGCATCCGGTCCACCAATTACTCCTCGAATCTATAAGATGCGGTCGTGTCCCCAGGTCCAGCGATTCGTGAGAAGGAATTCTTTTTCACCATTTCGCGTGGCATTGGGATTGTGGAGGGTTTCGGGGGTAAAGATGACGCCGACGTCACGGAGCAGGTCTTCCAGTGTCTTCGAGCCATAGGTCAGGCCCGGGAATTCGATGGCCTCGCCATTGATGTCCTGCACAACGGTCTTTTCGCGCGTGATGACAAGCTTGCGCAAATTGCGCAATTTCGCCGCCTCGTTGCGAAAGAACAGAATCAGTTCTCGTGTGTCGTCGATCGGGCCGGCGTACGTAGGCATTTGCTTCCAGAGTTTAACCAATTCTTGTACCCTTCTGCCCATGCAAAAACTGAAAGGAAAAGTCGCCATAATTACGGGCTCCAGCCGGGGCATCGGGCGCGCTATCGCCGAGCGCCTGGCGCGAGGTGGCGCGAGCGTCGTCCTGTCTTCCCGCACCAAAACTGCCCTCGATGAAGTTGTGCGTGAGATCCAGGTCCAAGGCGGTTCAGCCTCCGCTATAGCGCTCGACCTGCGGCTGCCCGATGCGCCGGCCCGGCTGGCGGAGTTTGCGTTGAAGACTTACGATCGCATCGACATTGTGGTGAATAACGCCGGAGCCACGAAGCGGGGTGAGTTTGCGCAGTTGTCCGATGAAGACTGGGCGGACGGCTTTGCCCTGAAATTCTTTGGCGCTGTGCGATTGATCCGCGCCGCATGGCCCTCGCTCAAGGCAAGCTCTGGATCAGTGCTGAACATTTCCGGCGCCGGCGGCCGGACTCCCGGCGCTGCGTTCACGATTGGCGGATCCGTCAACGCGGCCCTGCTTTCACTGACGAAAGCTCTGGCCGAGCTTGGTATCCGCGACGGAGTCCAGGTCAATACGATCAATCCGGGCACGGTACGCACCGGCCGGCTTCAGCTGCGGCTGGCAGAAATCATGAAGCAGAAGGGGATCGACTTGTTGGAGGCAGAGAAGGAATTCATTCGCAGCCCCAGCATCACGCGGATCGGCGAGCCGGAAGATATCGCCGGCCTGGCGGCATTTATCGTCGGCCCGGAAGGCAGGTTCCTGCAGGGAGCGCTGATCGACATGGACGGGGGATCGACGAAAACGATCTAAAGAATCGGCTGAGTTCAGGCATCGACAGGAGTCTTCAAATGGCTCAGGTCAACCTCGCCTTCCACGCCGTCGGCATACCGGAGCCAGATTCGGTAACCACTGAGTGGCCTCACTTCGACTGCTTTCTTCATCAGTAGATTCTCCGTTTGATGGCTCATTTGTAACGCCAACGCCCCAGCGTCGGTGAGTGCGCATAACGGCTCCACGTTCAGCCGCAAGCCGCGCGAATAAACACTGTCGAATTCTAGCCACCGCGGCGCGCGGATTGGCGGTGTCGGATTGGCGGTTGCAACGTTAGGCCGCCGCGTACTATGCGCTGCAACAGGAAAAGGATTCTTGCCGCGGCTCCGCGCGGCAAGAATCCTTTTCCTGTTGGGCGGCCACTATAAGACATATTTCTGGCGGAATAAAACGCTTTCAAAATTGGACGATCCGGATTACCAGGCTTTGATTACGACCAGGTCGGGCATTGGGTAGTGTCTTGTGTTCAGGGTGAAGATGCGGCCGCCGGTATTTAATGCCGTCGCAGCGAGGAGTGCGTCGTTCACATCGATGCCGTGGGATGGATTCCATTGACGGTAAAGCGCGCCTCCGTCATCAACGATCTCCCCGTTGAGGGCCGCCGTCTTGAACCGCGACAGGAAATTTACGGTGAGTTTGGCTACCTCCGGGCGCATGAAGAAAACGATTTCCGCCCGTTGAATCGCGCCGATCCAAAGCTCGGCTCCGGAGGCCGACACTCGATGGAAGAAGTCAGCAGCCTT
>CAMAWS010000292.1 GCA_945861845.1 Candidatus Sulfopaludibacter sp. SbA3
GGTTTGCCGCGAGTCACCGTCTTCGGACGCATAGCGGGACGGGAAGCTGCCCGCAAACAGGCCTGAGTACGATTTTCGTTTTTCGTTTCCCGTTTTGAACGCGCCGCTTTATGATGCGTGCAGTTCAAAACGCAATCAACACTAGGACAATCTGGAAGGAGCAAATCCGTGGCGAAATCTCCCCGAAATGGTATCAATCGTCGTGGTTTCTTGAAGGGCGCGGCAGCAGGCGCCGCTGCAGGCGCAGCAGCGCTGGTGACGCCGGCGCCGCTTGCAAGCGCGGAACCGGCCGTTCCCCAGCGTGGCGCGGCAGCGCAGCCGTCTACCGCGCAGTTGGCAGCTGAGACTGAGCCACTGTCAGCGGATGTCGATGTCTTAACCGTCGAAAACGCGGGCTCGGATTTCATGGTCGACGTCTTCAAGTCGCTCGGCTTCGAATACATAGCCTCCAATCCGGGCTCGAGCTTCCGCGGCCTGCAGGAGTCGTTTATCAACTACGGGAAGAACTCAAGCCCCGAGTGGTTGACTTGCTGTCACGAGGAATCATCAATTGCAATAGCGGACGGCTATTTCAGAGTTTCAGGTAAGCCGATGATGGCCATGGCGCATGGGACAGTGGGTTTGCAGCACGCGTCGATGACAATCTATAACTCCTTCGTAGCCCGTAATCCCGTCTATATCGTGCTTGGAAATGCTCTCGATGCCAATGCCAGGCGGCCCGGCGTGGAATGGAATCACAGCGTCCAGGATGCGTCATCCATGGTTCGTGACTACATCAAGTGGGACGACACTCCCATTTCGCTGCCACATTTTGCCGAATCGGCTGTGCGAGCGTACAAGATTGCCATGACCCTTCCAATGGCTCCAGTAATACTGGTAGCCGATGGCGACCTGCAGGAGAACGCAGTCAAGGACCGTTCCAAGCTGCATATGCCCAAGCTCACATTGACGAGTCCGCCCACGGGTGATCCCTCCGCTGTTGCTGAAGTGGCCAAACTGCTCGTGGCGGCGGAGAACCCAGTGATCCTCGCAGGCCGAGTTGCGCGCACGGAACACGGAATGAAGATGATGGTTGAACTGGCCGAGTTGCTACAGGCGCCGGTGCAAGGCGGCGGCCGCAATATGCCCAATCAACATCCCCTTAGCGGTGGTGGCGGCCTCGGCAATGCGGACGTGATCCTCGGCCTCCAGGTGGACGACTTGTGGGGAACCATTAATGATTTCCGCGACCAGCAGGAACGCTCGTACCGATCGGTGATCAAAGCCGGCGCCAAGGTCATCAGCATCTCCGCAAACGATCTCTACACCAAGAGCAACTATCAGGATTTCCAGCGCTATGCCGAAGTGGATATCGCTATCGCTGCAGACGGTGAAGCGACGCTGCCGTTATTGATCGAAGCCTGCAAGCGGCTCATCACTGGAGATCGTAAGCGGGTCTTTGATGAGCGCGGGAAGAGAATCGCTGCAGCCAATGCCCAGGCATTGGTCCGCGCGCGTACGGAAGCGACCTACGGATGGGACTCCAGTCCAATCAGCACGACGCGGATGTCCATGGAGATCTGGAACGCCGTCAAGACCAAGGACTGGGCGCTGGTCGGGGGAGGTGGCTCCCGGCTGTGGAACATCGATAAGTTCTATCGAACAACGGGCGGAGGAGGCGCAGCCGCTGTCGGGTCAGGACTTCCGACGGCCGTTGGCGCGGCTCTTGCTCACAAGAAATTCGGCCGGCTGTGCGTCGCGGTTCAGCCCGATGGCGACTTGATGTATGCGCCAGGGGCCCTTTGGACTGCCGCGCATCATCGTATTCCGCTGCTGCTCGTCATGCACAACAATCGCGCATATCACCAGGAGGTCATGCATCTCCAGCGCATGGCCAACCGCCGCCAACGCGGTATTACAACTGCCGGCGTCGGCACAACCCTGACGGATCCCAACATTGATTTCGCCGCTTTGGCCAGGAGCATGGGTCTCTACGCAGCAGGTCCGATTACAGATCCCAAGGACCTGGGACCGGCACTCCGGGTCGCAGTCGAACGCGTCGAACGCGGCGAACCAGCGCTGATCGACGTCGTGACTCAACCCCGATAAGAAGGCCGGATAGGAAGAAGGGAAGAACAAGGAATGAAAAGATCCGTTGCTATGCGATTCCTGATTGTTATGACTCTGACAATGGTTGCGTCTCTGTCGGGTGCACAGACTCCGGCTCAGGCTCAAACCGCCGCAGCGGTCCCTCGCGGGAATGCTGAAAACGGCAAGAAGATTTACGCTGCGTATGGTTGCTATCAATGCCACAACTACGCGGCTAACGGCGGCGGAGCGGGGCCGCGCCTTGCTCCACGCCCTATACCGTTTCCGGCGTTCAGTCGCTACCTGCGCGAACCCAAAGACCAGATGCCGCCCTACACCGCCAAAATGGTAACGGATCAGGAAGTGGCCGATATTTATTCTTTCCTGATGTCGGTTCCGGCGGCTCCCGCTGCCAGCAGCATTCCGATACTCAACAACTAAATAGAAACAGGCACAGCGGCGAGACACTTGCCGCTGTGCTCTTTACCTCCGGTTTAAAACACGTATTTCAATGCGAGTTGCATGATCCGCGGGTCCGTCGCGGACAGGATCTGGCCGAAGCTTCCGCTGGTTAGCGTCAGGTTCGGAGGACCATAATTCACGAGATTCGGCACGTTGAAAGCTTCAGCCCGGAACTCGAGGGAATGGTTCTCCCGAATTCGGAATGCTCGTGTTAATCCCATATCAATCCGGATACTTCTCGGGCCACGAACATTACGGGCTCCCATCGTCCCGTAGGTGCCGGTTGGAGCTTGCGCGAATGCCGCAGGGTTAAGCCAGGCAGCCGCATTCTTCCTGGCTGCGTAAGGACTAGGCAGCACCTGATTCGGCCGTTGGTCGGTCGTTCCCGACAGGGGCGTATCGAGGCCGGACGCAACCGTCAGCGCAGGGCCGGATAAGACCCGGACAATTCCGGAGATCTTCCAGCCGGTCCCCAGCATTCGGAGAGTTGCGTTAGAAAGCCGGGGCGTCGAATATACTGTCGAAAAATTGAGGTTGTGGGTCCGGTCTGCATCGCAATTCCCTTCATTCGCGCCCCGGCGCTCGGGAAGTTGTCCGCCATTCACCTGAATAATAGTGGTCTGGCCCTGGTCGATGCAGTGAGACCAGGTATAGTTCCCCTGCACGGTCAAGCTGTCGCTGGCACGGCGCTGAACCGTGAGCAATAACCCGTTATACCGGCGCGTTCCTCCATCGTCCGCATTAACGATGTTCGAGTAGAATTGGGCCTGTGCCGGATTCTTCAGCGACAAAGCGCGCCGCTGGATCGTATTGTTCGTTGAAGAGCATGGCGTGAAGGTTGCGCCATTGATCACGCAACTGCTGCCCGGAATATAGACCGCCGGATTGCCTTCGTTACTGTTCAAGACGTGTATGCCTGTGCTGCCGATGTAGTTCCCTGCCACCAGCCAGTCCTTCCCAACTTGACGCTGGATGCTGAGGTTCCATTGATTGATGTAGGGCATTTTAATATTCAAAGGAACGTTGATGATGACGGTATTCGGCGAAAACACCGAATCTGGACCGACGGGCTGAAGGGGGAAAGGATTCCCTCCCTGGTAACCCTGCCAGGGGTCATCAAAGCTACCGACCGGATTAGTAATAACGACGCGCCTCCCCCACGGTGGCGAGTCTCGGAGGCCGGAGAACTGATATAGATGAGGATAGTCGGAGAAGATTCCATAGGCTGCTCGAACGGTCATTTGACCGGTGCCCTGCGGATCCCATGCGATTCCCAACCGTGGTGCAAAATGCAGCCAGGCCTTTGGCAGGAAACCATCGCCGGAAACTCCAGGATCGCCGGGAAACAGGAGCCCTGCGGGTGCATTCTTATACAACGAACTCCGGAGTCCCTGGTTGAACCAGTCGTCCTGGAAATGCAGCATCCTGCCCTGCTTGTCCCGTTGTCCCAGGAATGGCTCCCATCGCAAGCCGGCGTTCACGGTGAGCCGCGAACTCGCCTTCCAGGTATCCTGAATGTACGTACCCATATAGTTCTGGCGGGGGTAGTGGGTCGTGATGTTTTGTTGGGTGAATTGGCTCATCCTTCCCACCATGAGATCGCCCAGAGCCAATCCGGTGTTCGTTGCGCTGAAAGTAACCGACCCGGGAGCCACGGCTACCGACAGGACATTCAGGATCGAATGGATATAGTTCACCCCGAACCCAATCTGGTGTGTGCCTTTTATCCAACTGATGTCGTCCGCTACCTGGCCAACCGTGTTGTTGCTCCAGCCAGGAGATGTCTGCTGACTTCCGACAGCGAACACCCCTGTGACGGCGATTATTGGATACTTCGCCAATCCCGGCTGGTAATAGAAATTCTTCACCCCGAGATCGTTGAGGTTGAAAAAATCTTCCAGGCTTTTCTCGCTGACGGTTCGCAGCACTGTCGCACGGAAGGCATTCACGATTTGAGCATTCGGCACATACGTATGGCCCAGAACAAACGAATGCGCTCGCAGCGTCTTATCCGCTTCCAGCAGGGAAAGCGCGCTTACGCCGTCGTAGCTGGTGGGTGAATTGAGCCGCGCCAGCATATAGCGGCCGAAGAGTGAATGCCTGTCATTCAGCTGGTAGTCGAGCTTGCCCACGATGACTTGCTCGTCGTTCTTGATGTTTTGACTGTAGGTGACGCGGCCGCACGAATCGAGCGTGTTGGGCATCCGCTTTACGAGATTCAGTGCCGCAGGAGAAAATAGCGAAGGATCGATACGATTGGCCACGAATGGCGCCCTCAATGCGATCTGGCGTCCCCCGTTGCACGCAGGCGCAGCGATAGCCGTCCAGTCACCACCGAGCATTGCCGGAGTGGGAACAAACGCAATGCCCTCGGCCGGCGCGGAGCGCAAGGTCGTCAACTGCACGCCTCCGAAGAAAAACAGCTTATTCTCG
>CAMAWS010000293.1 GCA_945861845.1 Candidatus Sulfopaludibacter sp. SbA3
CGTTTTTTCCTAGAAAATTACCTTCACTCCCCACTGAATCACCCGCTGGAATGCGGTCGATGTTGTGGTGGAGAGGCCTGCGAAGGCGCCGCTGATGTTGCTCTTGTCCAGGAACTGGGGAGCCCCTGGTGTTGCGTAACCAGGCAGACTGAGCGACGTTCCGTAGTACGAGCTGGTGCCGCCCTTGCCGAGCGTGTAGCTCGGGTGGTTGAAGGCGTTCATCATTTCGATTCTGAGCTGGATCTCCCGGCCCTCGCCCCAGATCGGCGTGTTCTTCATCAGCGCCAGGTTCCAGTTGTTGATTCCGGGAGTGATGAACGTGTTTCGTCCCAGATTGGATTCGCCGCCGGCGCCGGGCCGAATGTACATCGCATTTGGATTCTGGGAAGCGTAACCCACTACGTTGCCGTTCCCTCCGCATGCCGCCGCGCTCGCCCCGATACTGGTGGCCGTTCCATTCCAGCATACGAAATCAACGTCGGATCCCACGTTCTTTGTCCCCTTTGGATTGTAGAACGCGGTATCGCCCGCCGTATCCGCGTCACCGTTGACATCGCGTGCCGCGATAATCGTAATCGGCTGCCCGGATTCAGCCATGTACGTACCATTGAGCATCCATCCGCTGAGGACTTTGCCAGCCGCTCCGGACCCGCCGTATGCCGGCAGGCTGTAGACCCACGACGCCACAAACTTGTGTGCGTGGTGCAATCCCGAAAGGCCCTTGTTGAGTGCCAGGTTGTACATGTCCTTCGGCCTTCTGGGATTCATGGTGCGCGTGTTGAGATCGTTCTCGATGATGTCGAGCGTCTTGCTAAAGGTATAGCTGGAGTCCAGCGTAAGTCCTTTTGCCATTCGCCGCTGTGCGATGAACGATGCTCCGTGGTACCAGGATTGTCCGTCCGGAGTAAAAGTGGACAGCGCACCCGCGAATCCGTAAGGCGCGAGTAACCGACCCACGTTCGAATTAAACGTTGCCAGGGTGGAAGCGCCGGCGAAGTTTGTGCTGAGCGCATCGCCACGGTTCACGAAGACCGGGAGCCGTGCCGGGTTCGGAACGCCGGCATTCAGCTGTCGCTGCACCGGTAGATGGACCGAGTGATTTCCCACGTACCGCACTTCAAACATCCAGTCCCGAAATTCCTCCCTCTGTACCGAAAGATTCCATGTATAGGTTTCGGGAGTGGTTTGGACAGGTTGAACATACTGCCCGCTTGCGGCTCGCGCCGTATAGCGATTGATCAGCGTACCCGGGGGAAGCGCGGACACCAGAGCGCCCCCGGCCAGGAAGCCTATCGTGGAATGGCGAATATCTGACGTTCTGGGACTTGCGCCGGGAGCTACGTTGGCACACCACCGGGGTGATGGAACCAGAATGCAGGCATTGCTCTCCCGGTTTTCAGCCTGGCGTTGCGGCTGTTGTTGATTCAGAGACAGGTTTCCGTAATACACGTCGTGGGCTATGCCGGCGCCGGCGCGCACGGAGGTCGTACCATCTCCAAAAACGTCCCACGAGAGACCAAGGCGAGGCGCAAAATTGTTCCTGTCGGCATCCGGCCGCCGGAACAGGAGTTGTTCGCCGACCTGGAACAGAATGGCCTGCTGGTGGCGTAGTGGAAGAGTGTCGAAAATCCTGCGCCCCAAAAGCGGAGAAGTCGCCGCGACAAGATCCGTCGTGTAGACCTCGTTTCGGACTGAGAGAATATTAGAGATGCCATTCAGGTCCTGGAGATTCTCGTCCCTTCCAGTTTCGGTGAACTCATACCGAATGCCGTATTCGAGTGTGACGCGGGGATGAAGCTTCCAGTTGTCCTGCACGAAGCCGTAGTACGCCGTCCGGTTTGCAGCAAAGTCACCCCTTCCGACGCCGCGGATCGATACGATTGATGGGAAACGGTCGCGAGCGAACTCGTCCAGGTCCGAATACGTAAACTCGCCGCGCGCCCGTGGCAGGAAGCCGGACATCGAAATGATGTTGCGAACCTCGACACCGAACTTCATCGTGTGGGCATTGAAAAGAATGCTGGTGGTGTTCGTGAACTCGTAAATGTTATCGCCGCCGCTTTGCGGGTACTGGCTCTGCGGGCCGATGAACAGGCTCTGGTTGTTGATGTTGTAGTTGCCGAAAACGTCGCTCGCGCCGGGCGCCGCAGGCAGGTTGACAGGCCTGCTGTCTATGGCACGGTTCCATCCTGCACGGAATTCGTTCACGATTCTCGGTCCAACAGTGAAAACGTCGCTGATCACGGCTCTCTGTGTGTCATAGGCCGCGCTGCTGTTGAACTGTTCGGTTGGGAGCGCTCCTCCAACGATGAAACGGTTGCGGCTGAAGTTGTACCGGCCGCTGAGCCGATGGCGAGCCGTCTGATAATCGCTGCTGAGCAGGAATATATTCGTGCGATCGAAATTCGGCGTCGTTGCCGAGAACTGGCCGAGCGGAATGGTGACTCGCGCGCCGGTGGCTTCATTCAGGACGGTAGTCGTTGCCGTCTGTGCGCCTGCAACAGGAACGTGTCCACTCAGAATGTCCACTGCGGCCTTGCTGATACCCGTGCCTGCCAAGCCCGCGAGGCCCTGTAACGTAGAAAGTCCTGAGGCCGTCGGGACCAGGATGATTCCCGATGGCGTTCCGGCCTGCGTCAGGTTCTGGTACTCATAAGACCCAAAAAAGAACAACTTGTCCTTCATGATCGGGCCGCCCGCCTGTCCTCCGAAACGGTTCCAGTCGTAGCGTGGCTTGGCAGTGCCCGGAGGCGTTATGGCTCGAGTAATGTTGTCGAGCGAGTTGGTGTTCCGGTTCTGGTTATACCACCAGGCGCGTCCGTGCAATTCATTGGTTCCGGACCTCGTTGTGGTAATGAACTGACCGGCCGTCGAGTGGCCGTACTCGGCGCTGAATTGATTCGTCAGGAGCGTGAACTCTCCCACCGCGTCTGCAATGACCGGAGCGAGTTGCCCGGTCGTGGAAGGATCATTGTTGTCCACGCCGTCCACGACAAAGTTGTTATTTCGTGGACGGTTGCCGCCAATGGATCCGCCCTCTCCTGCCACTCCGCCAGACATGGTGGTGGTTCCCGCAGCCAGAATCGCGAAAGTGTTCGGGTCGCCATCAAGGGCAATATTCGGCAGTTCCACAACGTTCCGCGTTGAAAACCCCTGAAGCTGCGCCGAAGACGTCTGAACCCGCTGTTCTCCAATGGTCACCGACACTTCTTCCGTGATTGCCCCGATTTCGAGGCGCGCCAGTACGTCCGAAACCACGTTGGCTCGAACCTGTACGTTTTCACGCGTGTACTTCTTGAAACCCTGCATCTCCACCGCAACGGTGTAAGTCGACACGAGGAGATTGGGAAAATCGAAGGTGCCGGTGCTCGAAGTCAGCTGGTTGCGAGCTTCCCCCGTTTCAACGTTCGTTATCGTTACGTTCGCTCCTGGAATCAAGGCGCCGCTTGGATCCTGGACGCTCCCCCGAACTGTGCCTTGAAATCCCTGCATTGAGCCCGGCACTGCCGTCAGCGGCGTGACCGCCAGCATGACGAGTAGGACCGGGAACCAAATCTTCTTGGTAAACATGAACTTTCCTCCGTAGTTGTTGGGAACCTGGCTGGCTAATTCTGCGTTGGGGGTGAGTTCGCCATTGAACCCTTATTCATTACCTTGAAAAGGTTACGCCTGGAGCATTCTATGTCAATACCTCAGTCAGTTTTAAGGTGTTGAACAATGTGCGTTGTGAGGCCGCCCCTCAGTTGTCCGGCGCCGCCGCTAGGATAGTTGCGGGAGATTTGAAATGGGTCAGCCGGCAACTCTTGTTATCGATATCGAGACCGTGGGACAGGATCCCGAAGCAATTCCGTTGCGCGCGCGCGAAATCCTGCTGAACGTGGCAACCGACGAAGATCGCCAGAAAGTGCTCGATAGCCTCGCCCTCGATCCGTGTACCGGAAGGATCATCTGCATTGGGGTCCACTGGATGGAACTCGACCGCTCGCGCGCCTACAGCCAGCCCGATGAGCGTGAGCTGCTCGCGAATTTCTGGTCGGATATCGGGCAGATTCGGCCGCAGCGGTACGTCACCTTCAACGGAAAGTCGTTCGATTTCCCGTATATCAATATCCGCAGCGCCATCATGGGAGTGCCTATTCCTCGCGACCTGGTGCTCGACACCCGCCGGTTTTCAATCGATCGTCACTTCGACGTTCGAGAGGTCCTCACCAACTATGACCGGTATAAGAAGGGGACTCTTGAATACTTCTGCGAAATTTTCGGCGTGAAGTCGCCCAAGGACGGCATCAGCGGCAGCAATGTAGGCGACTATTTCAAACAGGGCCGCATCGACGAAATTGCCCAATACTGCCTCGGCGACTGCAGGGCAACAGGCGAGCTCTACACGAAGCTAAAGAGCTATTACAGGTAGGACTGTTTCGCCACGTGCTGCGGGCCGCCAGATATCGGCAATATTAGCGGCGCGCCATTCGTTTTGCGGCGCGGGCTGGGATTCTGGCTGTCTTCAGGCGTTCCGCATTGAACACGATGCCATACATGGCGCACGCGCCAACCACGCCCGCTATAACGAGACCCACCGTGCCGCTCTCAGATCGGAATGAGGTGATCAACTGGTAACCCGCGAAGCCGAATGCCACGATCGATGCCGCCAGCAACATCATGCGATACGCGAGAGTCTCGCGAAGCGGTATGACGGTATCTCTCTTCTTGATTTTCATTCGACCCATGTGAGGCCTCCGCGAACCGCAGTTAGATTGTTCATATTGTTCCTATCATCATGGGCTTCGAAGAATACAAAGGGAAGCGGAAGTTCGATAGTGGGTCAGTTTGAATCGTCGCAGAGCGTATTCCCTCATGCTTGAGGGCAACCGTGGCGCTGGATTTGGAAGTACGCTGTGGGCGCGGGGCTTTAGCCCCGTGCAAAGTTCCAGAAAATTTCTCTTTGATCATGGCACG
>CAMAWS010000294.1 GCA_945861845.1 Candidatus Sulfopaludibacter sp. SbA3
GCAGAAGCCACCTTTTCCGGCGGTGCAGGGGCTTTATGGGTGTCCCACCGTGGTGAACAATGTTGAGACTCTCGCGAACCTCCCCCATATCTTTACTCGTGGCGTGGACTGGTACAAGAGCCTCGGATCAGGTCCGAAAAACACCGGACCCAAACTCTACTGTGTCAGCGGACATGTCAACAAACCGGCCGTGATTGAGCGCGAACTCGGAATTCCCCTGCCGGAACTCATTAATGACATCTGCGGCGGAGTTCGCGATGGGCATAAGCTCAAGGGAGTGATTCCCGGTGGTTCGTCGGTGCCGATTCTGCTTCCGGAAGAAATCGACGTGAGGATGGATTTTGAGTCCCTTGCCGCAAAAGGCACGCTTCTCGGATCCGCCGGCGTCATGGTTATCGACGAGACAGCGTGCATGGCGCGCCTTGCGCTGCGCACGGCGAGGTTCTATGCGGAAGAGACTTGCGGCCAGTGTACCCAGTGCCGCGAAGGCACGTGGTGGATGGAACAGGTGCTTCACCGGATCGAGCACGGCCAGGGGAAAATGTCGGATATCGACATGATCCTGGAAATGTGCAAGAACATGAAGGGCGTTACGATCTGCGTCCTGAGCGACGCATGCGCAATGCCCGTCGAGGCGATGATAAACAAGTACCGGGAAGAGTTTGAATATCACATCACCGAGAAGCGATGCATGGTGGGAACGAAAAGTCACGCGCACGCGTGATTGGATTTTAATCCCGGATTGTGGAATTAAGAACTCCACAATCCGGGATTGTTTACGGTTTCGGCGGCGGCGGTGGAAGTTCTCTTGCTTCGACGACCGACTGAAATCCAGTGCGGGCATGCGATCCGTCGCAGAAGGGTTTATTTTGAGCCTGCCCGCAACGGCATAGAGAAACCGTCGTCCGGCCTCCCAGTCCAAATTCCTTTCCCTGCGCGTCCTTAATAATAATGTTGCCAGTCACTCGTAACGGACCATTGGGATTGCATACTACGGTTACCGGTTCGTCCATCATTCCTCCTTATATCGTCGTAATTCTAATGCCAGAAGCAATCTTTGCACGCATAAGGGCGGAATTGTAACTTTGTCCCTTGAATCCCGCCTCGGCCATACGGGTTCAACTTCATTAGTAAGCAGACACGTAACATCAAGGGCTGCATCTCATTAAAGGCATTCCCAGCGGTGGTTCCGGGCCATTCTTAGCATTTAGTACAACTTTGGCACGATTTTTGCTATGGTCTCTTTGCTTTCTGGGCACGGCTTCTGGCAGGAATGACGCGGCTAGCTGCTGTTTCCCCTTTGATTTGTGCGCTTTATAGTGTTGAGCGTGGCGCGGACTATGACCCGCGATGTCGGGAAGCCGACAGCGGTTGACCAGAGATGGCTGACGCTCTTACTGCCGGGACGGATTGTCAAATCAGTTGCAATCCGGAGTCCCGCACATATACTCATCGGCCCCGGGAAGACATGGAGCTTCGTTAAAGAGAGGAAACGACAATGGACGACAAGAAAATTCAGAAATTCCGGCCGCGGCTGTCCGAGGAGTATCAGAAGTTGATTCGCTCGATCAATCGGAACCGGCTTGCTGAAGAGGAAATCACGCTGGAAAATACTGAAGACGAGGGCGATCTGGCCACGATCAGCCACAGCAAGGAACTCTTGTATAACCTTCATGAAAGCGATTTTCAGCGTTTGAAATCGATTCAGGAAGCACTCAAGAGAATGGATCGCGGCGAATACGGTGAATGCGTTCGTTGCGGAGAAGACATTAACGAGAAGCGCCTTCTTGCCGTGCCATGGGCCACGCTCTGTATCCAGTGTCAGGAAGAAGCTGAACGGGAATCAACCTCGCCACGGCATGTCATGGCTGGAATGATGAATAAGGATTCAGCCGACGACGGAGAGCTGTAAGAGAATTCGAATTTCGGATTGCGAATTTTCGCCAGGAGATTCGCAATCCGAAATCACCCCTGCGTCACCAGTCTCACCAGGAAAAACAGGCCCATTCCCGCAAAAACAAGAAATGCCATCCGGACGCCCTTTTCCCGGTTTGCTTCGGGCATAAGGTCGGTTGCAGCGACATACAGCGTTGAACCTGTCGAGATTGGCAAAGCGTAGTTAACGCCGTCCCCGACAAGGTGCACGACGATCACACCAACAAGAGTCGAAAGGCCGAGTGACGTCGCTGCGGCCAAAGCCCGCGCCGGAGAGTAGCCTGAACTCACGACGATCGAGGAAATCGTGAATCCATCCGGAATCTTGTGCAGGAATACGGCCAGGAAAACCAGGAAACCGAAGCTTTCCGAAATCATGAATCCAGCGCCGATCGCCACTCCATCGAAGAAAGTGTGCACGAGCATTCCCACAAGCGCCGAAACGCTCACTGAAGGATTCGTGAGTTCCTCATGATGGGTTTCCTCGCCAAAGTGCAGATGGGATGCGAACACGTGCTCGAACGTGTGGACGATGAGATATCCAAGCAGGATCAACACTGGAGCCGAGGTCGACAAGCGAAAACTTTCGGGCACCATTTCGAGGAAGACTGTCCCGAGCATGAAGCCCGCTCCAAGCGCAATGAAGTATCGAAGCGACCGGTGCGCCCATTTGTGCCTCGTGACAATGAGGCCGCCGATGACGTTGGCGCAGGCGGCTGCGAGCGCGAACAGGGCGGATTGGACGAAGATCGTCATCGGAGTGTGATCATCCGGAGTGACGAATCGTCATGATGTCGCCATCCTTCACCGGATATTCCTTTCCTTCCAGGCGCAGCAGCCCCTTCTCCTTTAACGCGTGCATGCTTCCATGCTTCACGAAATCGTCATATCCGCAGACCTCGGCGCGGATGAAATGATCTGCAAGATCCGTGTGAATCACTCCGGCTGCGTGCTGCGCATTTGTGCCGCGCGTGATCGTCCAGGCACGGCATTCTTCCTCGCCGACGGTGAAGAATGCGATCAGGCCAAGGAGTCGATACGTTGTGCGGATCAATCTTTCGGCCCCCGACTCCGGCAGGCCGTAGTCGGCGAGATACGTCCGGAGTTCCTCGTCCGGCAGTTCCGCCATTTCCGCTTCGAGCTTTCCGCACACAACGGTCTGTTCCGTGTTTGGACTCAGTGTCCCGTGCGCCTCGGGGTGCTTCAGCCGGTCGATTTCCTCTTCGCCCACATTGACGATATAAAGCATCGGCTTTTCTGACAGGAAGGCGAATCCCTTGATAAGTTTCTTTTCGTCGCTGCTGACTTCCATCTCGCGCAGCGGCTTTTCCGATTCCAGCCACGCCTTCGCGCGCTGCAAATAGGCGAGCTCTTTTTCTCCCGCAGCATTCTTAAGCTTTTTCAGGTCTTTCTCGAGGCGTTCCATCCTTTTCTCAATGGACCCGATGTCCGAGAGCATCAGTTCATAGTCCAGGTTCCGCCTGTCACGCTCCGGATCGACAGCCCCTTCAGAATGCGCGACGGACTCGTCCTGGAACGCGCGCACAACGTGGACCAGCACGTCAACGCTGCGAAGTGGCGCCAGCGCCATGTCCTGGCCTTTGCCGCGCACGAGGCCCTGTACGTCCACGAATTCCACCGTTGCGTAAGTTGTTTTCTCGGGATTGAACTTGGACGCGAGGAAATCGAGTCGCACGTCGGGAACTTTCACGATTCCCACGTTCGGCTCAAGCCGACGCCCTGCTGCAGGGCCTGCCGCGGCCTTGCCCTGGGTCAGTACATTAAATATGGTTGTTTTGCCTACCGAGGGCAGGCCGATGATTCCTGCTTTCATATGACCGTAAGCATAACCTATTACTGGCTGCGCCCTTTGCTTCAGGTTTCGCGCTATCGCGCTCACGCTTCGTGCCGGGCGTGCATTCACGCTGACGTAGCTATTTCCAGATTACTTTGACGTGAGGATATTTTTGAATGCGAACGTCGGCAGTGACCAGCGGCGCTCCAAGAATGATCGATGTGGAAACGATGATGCGATCAGCGGGATCTTTATGAAACGGTTCCGGCAGCCGGACAGAGCGCATGGCAATTGCGTTGTCGACAGGAACGAATCGAAAGAATGGGAGCGCTTCGGCTCTTGTAATCCAGTCCTGGGCATCGATGGTGAATTCGATGCGGTTCCTGGCGGCAAGCATCAAAATCTCCCACGCACTGATGCTCGAGATATAGATCGCGGAGTCCTTCGAAGCTTCCATGACCAATCGGCGGGCACGTGCGGGTATCCTGTCCGGACTGCTTAGCCACCAAACCCACACATGCGTGTCAAGCACGATCAACGCAGGATCTCCCAGTCAGTCTCGCCGACGGGCTTTGTCGGATCTTTGTACTTTATGACCGAATTGCGAAGTTCCCTCATGACTTCCTCGGGATCTTCAGAGTATGGAACCACCTTCAGAACGGGCTTTCCCCGATCAGTAATCACTAAAGGCTTCCGGCTCTTTTCAACGGCTCGAAAATACTCAAGCGCCTGTGCCTTGAACTGCGACTTGGATACGTGCGTTGTGGGCTTCATAATATGGTCATCTTACCATGGTCATGACGGTATCGATTCGACGGGGATGTTTGGGTGATGATCTGCGGCTCGATCGCCCCCACCGGACGCGGAGCTACTTCAACTCGACGGCGATCACTCGCTGCGAGCCTTTGACAAGCAATTCGCTGTGCGTGCGATCCCGCGGATTGAACTTCGGCTGTCCAAAGGTGGAGGAACTGATCGTGGACTTTCCGTCAGGCGTTGTTGACGACAACTCCCCGTTACCAAGGTAAACCACGACCACATCCTTGTCGTGAAAGTGCATCGCCGTTGGCTTGCCGGGAGTCCAACTGAAATCCCACACGGCCACACGCGCGTTGTCGATGAGCTTCCTGGCGCCTTCGCGCGGAAACGCATCGGCATGGCCCGTCTTGTTGGGGAGTGGCGGGACTACAACGTCCTTCAGGTCGATGAGGATTGTGTGCCGGGG
>CAMAWS010000295.1 GCA_945861845.1 Candidatus Sulfopaludibacter sp. SbA3
AGGAATTCGATCAACGTCACCCGAATTCACCATTTATGAAGATTCTCACCGCTGAACAACTTCGCGAGATCGATCGGCTTTCAATTGAGAAATACGGCATTCCGGGCATTCTCCTGATGGAGAACGCCGGGATGCGTGTGGTTGAGGCCCTTGAGGAGCGATTCGAGAACCTCGATGAACTCACGATCGGCATCGTGTGCGGAAAGGGAAACAACGGGGGTGACGGCTTTGTTATAGCTCGCCAGCTCATGCTCAAGGGTTGTTTCCCGTTTGTCTATCTCTTTGCCCCCGAGAATGAAGTAAAGGGCGATGCAAAGACGAATCTGAATATCCTGAAGGCTCTCGGTTGTCCGCCGACCATCATCACCGGCGAACACGAATGGGACGAGGAAAAACTTGAACTGCTGGATGCCGACATCCTCATCGACGCCCTGCTCGGGACCGGCTTGACGAAACCTGCCGAAGGCTTGTACCGGGCCGTAATCGAAAGCCTGTCGGAGGATTTTCCCAACGCCACCATCGTTTCCGTGGATGTGCCTTCGGGGCTTGCATCAAACAGCGCTTATCCGATTGGGCCGTCCGTTGACGCCGACCTGACTGTCACGTTTACGGCTTTGAAGCCCTGCCTGGTTTTTCCGCCCAACCACGAAAGTGCGGGAGACATCGTCGTTGCCGAGATCGGCAACCCTCCGGATTTACTCGAGTCCGATGAACTGAAGATGAGCCTCATTCAACCGGAGCACTTTCCCGAAGCCCAGTATGGACGGCCGGATGACTCCAACAAGGCTACGTACGGCAAGGTCCTGGTCATCGGGGGATCGCGAGGGAAGTCCGGAGCCGCAGCCATGGCCGGACAGGCCGCATTGCGCGCGGGCGCGGGCCTCGTAACCGTGGCGACCGCGGCCGGTGTCCTTCCGATTGTGGCATCGACGATGCCCGAACTCATGACCGAGCCGCTGCAGGAGACTGCCGAGGGCGCGATTGCGGCTCAAACCATTTGGAGCATCGTTGAAGGCAAGACGGTGCTGGCCATCGGGCCGGGCATGACAACGTCCGGCGAAACCAGCGCATTCGTGCGATCGGTCGTGCGCGACGTTTCGATACCTGTCGTCATTGACGCCGACGGCATCAATGCATTCGTCGGTTTCACGGACGAGCTTCGAGGCAACGGGCGAGCCATTATCATCACGCCCCATCCGGGCGAAATGGCCCGCTTGATCGGCAAGGACGTCGAGCATGTTGTCGCTAATCGAGTGGATGTTGCCCGCGACTTCGCGGTCGCCCAGAAAATCTACGTCGTGCTCAAGGGATTCAGGACCATCGTTGCGACGCCTGACGGCAGGCTTTTCATCAATCCCACCGGCGGTCCTGGAATGGCCTCGGGCGGGACCGGCGATATTCTGACCGGCATGGCCGCAGGTATCCTGGCACAGGAACACCTCGGTGATTTTGTCGAGCGCCTCTGCCTGGCCGTTTATCTGCATGGCCTGGCGGGCGACCTGGCGGCCGATGAGGTGGGTGAAGAAGCGATGGTTGCAACAGACTTGTTGCGTCTCCTGCCGAATGCCTGGATCGAGCTGCGCAGCTGAGCGTGGGCGCGGGCATGATATCGACTTCTGAAGAGGAAACATACCAGGTAGCGAAGGAACTCGCCGAGTCCTTGAAGATTCCCGCGCACATCCTCCTCCATGGCGAACTGGGCGCCGGGAAGACCCTGTTCACAAAGGGACTCGCGGATGGGTTCGGCGTCGAGGACGTCAATGAAGTCTCAAGTCCGACATTCACGCTCATCAATCAGTACGCGGGCCGCTCCAGGATCTATCATATCGACCTGTATCGAATCGAGACGGGCCAACTGAACGGCCTCGGTATTGAGGAAATCCTGGACGACGCCAATGCGGCCGTTATCATTGAATGGGCCGAACGCCTGGGGCCGCTCGAAGTGCCAGGCGCCATCGATGTATTTCTGTCTTACGTGGATGATCATTCTCGTAGAATAGACATATGTTCCTCGCGCTAATCCTCCTTTTGCAGGTCATTTCACAACTGCGTCCATTGGAGCCACAGGCAATGCAAATCGAAGGTCTTTATATATTTCGCGAAGATTCGGCCCAGACCACGAAAGCCATTCTTCGCAACGGTCTTACCGTAATTGTTCGTGAGCAGCAGGCGGTCCCGCTCGTCAGCGTGACGACCTATGTGAAAGCAGGGTATTTCGACGAGGACGATCGCATTTCCGGAATATCCCACGTCATCGAACACATGTTTTTCAAGGGGACGGCGAAGCGGCCAGTCGGGGCGATTGCTACCGAGACCAAGGGGCTTGGCGGATACCTGAATGCATCCACATACTACGATCGAACCGTTTACCATACCGTCGTTCCGGCCGAGAATGCGCTCAAGGCGCTCGACATCCAATCTGATGCGCTCTGGAACTCGACATACGATCCCGATGAGTTGAAGCGCGAAATCGAGGTTGTGCTCCAGGAAAACAATCGCAAGCTGGACAACCCATCGGCCGTCGCTTCGGAAAAGCTTTACTCCGTCGCGTTCCAGCAGCACCGCATGCGGCGGTGGCGAATTGGAACAGTTGAGGGCCTGCGTGCAATGACGCGGGACGACGTTGCCGCCTATGTAAAGAAGTACTACCAGCCTTCAAACATCATTTTGACGATCGTCGGCCAGGTCGACCGCGAACAGATTCTCGCGGAAGTCATCCGGCTTTATGGCTCGATAGTGGATCAGCCGGTAGAGAGGGACCTGTCTCCAGAAGAGCCGGTCCAGCAGGCTTTGAGGTATGGGTGGCAGCGAGGCGCCATCGAACAGAACCGAATCGCGATTGGATTTCACACGCCCGGCCTGCTGAGCAGCGACGCGCACGCCCTTGAAGTCCTCGCGGCGGTCTTCAGCGAAGGCCGCGCCTCGCGCCTGAACAGGTTTGTGCGCGACGAGAAGGGGTTGATCACTTCCGGTTCCGCACACACGGAAAGCTTCCGCGACCTCGGACTGTTCGAAGTGGATTTCCAGACGAGCCAGCCGATTGAGGCCCAGGTTGGAGTTCTTGCGGAAATCGAGAACATCCGGCGTTACGGCATTACGGAAGAGGGGGTGGCGCGCGCAAAGGCGCTCATCGCTCAGCGTCGCTTTCTCGGGCGCGAGAAAGTGGATGATATTGCGGAGGAACTGGCGTTCTATGAAGCCCTCGGCGACTGGAAGAAGGCCGATTCATATCTCGCCGAGATCCAGAACGTCACAGTAGCAGATGCGGTTCGCGTCGCAACGAAGTATCTCACTCCTGAAAATATGACCGCGTTCGAGTATTTCCCCGAGTCCGAAACGCGAAGCTTCACTGATGTCGAATACAGGGATGCAGTGATTGCCTGGGTGCCGGCTGCCACCGAGCAGCGAGAAGTCGACGAGTTGCCTGTAACCCCTGTAATCGTGGATATCGGGGCATCGGGCCAGCCGGTCTTACATGACCTCGTGAAGCCGATTCAGCGGCGGTCGATTCTCCGGGGGCCCGACGTCTATATCCTGGAAGATCATCGACTGCCTCTCGTATCGTTCGGCATCTTCTTTCCCGGAGGACGTCTTCTCGAGACGGCCGAAAATGCCGGAATCACGGAATTGATGCTTCGAACCGCAATCCGCGGAACACAGCGTTTCAATTCTTCCGATATCGCGCGCCGCCTGGAAAATTCCGGAGCGCGCATTCATTCGGTAAACGAGACGGACTTCTTCGGCTACGTGGTTGAGGGTCTCAGCGGGAAAATGGATGAGGCACTGGAGATCCTGGTCGATGTGCTGCAGCAACCTTCGTTCCAGGAGGACGACCTGGAACGGGAGAAAGTGCTGCAGGCGGCGCGAATCAGGCAGCTCCGGGAAAATAACTACGCTTATCCGGTTCAACTGTTCCTCGATACTCTCTATGGCGATCATCCGTATTCACGGCCCGGCATCGGCACGGAATCCGCGATCCGGAAAATCAAGCGCGAGGACCTGCACCAGTGGTTCAGGGAAAATCAGCGGCCGCTGATCCCGTTGATCGTGATTGTCGGCGACACTCAGGGTACCGGCCTGGTGGCGCCACTTGCCGACGCGCTGACCAACGAAGACCTGCACGAGCGGGACGTTCTCACGATCGGCATAGCCGAACCCGGGCAAAAGAAGGGCGAAAGAGTGGAAACGGTTCAACGCCGCCAGACAGCCCTGGTCTGGGGATTCCCCGGCGCCAATCGAGCCAGCGCAGACCGGCCTGTCCTCACGGTCCTGGAAAATATCGTGTCTGGACTGGGCGGCCGGTTCTTCGACGCAATCCGCGAAAAACAGGGCCTCGCATATACGGTACATACCGCCAATGCGTTCTTCGCCAATAGCGGCGCGATATTCACCTACACGGCCTTCTCCCCCGAGAATGAAGCCAAGGTGAAAGAGTCGTTATTGAAGGAAATTGAACGCCTGCGCACGCAAGGCGTCACGGCCGAGGAAGTGAGCAAGTCGGTCGCTTACTCGATCGGTGCTCATGAAATGCGGCTTCAAACTCGCTACGGGCTCGTTCTCGAATATGCCCGCGCTATCTACTCCGGCCTGGGTGTGCAGGGAGTCTCCGGCTACAGCGATGCCGTTCGGAAGGTTACGCCTGAACAGGTGAGAAGCGCGGCTGCGAAGTACCTGGATCCGGCGGGGTTGAGAGAAGCTGTAGTACGGGGTAGACAGTGAAACGAGGTGCAGCGTGAGCCGGGATTCCCAGAGACATTACAGCGTTGATGACTATTTTTCGGTGGAAGAAATCTCGGAGGTCAAACACGAGTATTACAATGGCGAGATATTCGCGATGGCCGGCGCGTCTCTTCGCCACAACGAAATCGCCGCGAATGTACTGACGGAGCTCCGTGTCAGGATGCGAGAAACCGGCTGTGGGGTATACGGAAGCGATCTCCGAGT
>CAMAWS010000296.1 GCA_945861845.1 Candidatus Sulfopaludibacter sp. SbA3
ATATTTTTGAATTCGTGCGCAACGGCTCCATGAATGCGCGGAACGCCTATGCCGTTACCAATGACGGACTGAAACGGAATCAGTTTGGTGGCGTGGTTGGGGGGCCGATCGTACAGAACAAGCTGTTTTTCTTCGTAGGAGAACAGGTCACGACGCAGCGATCGAACCCGAGCGCCAGCAAGCAGTTCGTTCCGACTGCCCGGATGCTTGCGGGGGATTTCAGGACCTTCGCGTCGGCTCAATGCCAGGGGCGGGACTTCACGCTCGCGGCGCCATTTGGGACAAACGGATTTGCGCCCAATATGATCGATCCGAGGCTCCTTTCGACTCAGGCGCTGGCGCTTTCCGCGCGGCTGCCCAAGGCCGAGAATGAGTGCGGATTGACCCAGTTTGGAGGAGTCAGCAGCATCAACGAGTACCTGACCGCAGCGAAAGTGGATTATCAGAAGACCGACAGACATTCTCTATTCGTTCGTTACATGGGAGCCCGGAAAGACGCGCCGTGGGATTATGACGGAAACAACATCCTGACGAGTTCAAAGGGCCAGCTCAATCAAAGAACTCACAGCATGGTCGTCGGAGACACATTCCTTATCGGCAGCGGAACTGTGAATTCCTTCCATCTCACCGGAATGAGAACCGTGAATCCACGAATCAATCCCGTAGTGATCGACCTGAACGACATCGGCGTGAGGAGTGTGACGGTCCCGTTCAAGGGCCATATGAATTTCGGCGTCGGCTCGGGCGTTGTCAATGGCGTGAATCCGAATGGATTCACGATCAGCGGTTCGGACGTGCAACCCGGTGTTTATAACTCCACTGGCGTGGAAATTGCTAACGACGTGAGCCTGATAAAAGGAGCGCATCAGTTGGGCTTTGGCGTCAACTGGAGCCACCTGATCTTTTCGGGGCAGTCCAACGTTACGGCAAATCCGACTTTTACATTCAGCGGTCAGGCGAGAACCGGATTGGCCCTCGGCGATTTCATGACGGGCAATGCGTCGCAGTTTACCCAGGGAATCACGAACCAGATCTATCCGAGGCAGACCTACTTCGCCTTGTATTTGCAGGACACCTGGAAAGCGAACCAGCGATTGACCGTGAATTACGGTGTTCGTTATGAGCCGTTCATCGCGCCCTACGACGAACTCGGCCGTTTTCCCGTCTTCTTCTCTTATGAGAAATTCAACGCCGGATACGTCAGCCCGACGTATCCCAAGGCTCCAGTGGGCCTGCAGTTGCCCGGCGATCCCGGAGTGGCAAAGAATGGGAAATTTTTCTTCGACCGCTGGCTGCATTTCGCCCCACGATTGGGACTCGCATACGATCCCCGGGGCGATGGTTTGATGGTGATTCGCGCGGCGTATGGAATCTTCAACGAATTGCCTGCCCTGTGGACGTTCTTTGGTAACGGCGGCGCCTTGCCCTGGAACAGCAGCATCACGATCCAGAACCCCGCGTTGGCGGACCCGTGGAACCAGCCGTCGGGAACTTTTCCCGGCGGATATCCCAATGGAAATCCAATACCGACGTTCTTCACCAAGACCTCGGATTTCCCGCTCGGAGGCAGTTACGACAACCTGCGGATGAATGCGCAGTCCACCTACGTTCACCAGTGGAATCTGAGCGTTCAAAGGCAGGTGAGTCAGGACTGGCTGCTCTCCGGCAGCTATATTGGAAACGCGGCGATTCACCTCTGGGGTCCTCAGAACCAGTTGAATTATGCCCCCTACACGCCGACGGCCACCTCCGGCAACATCGCTCAGCGGCGCATTCTGACTCTCGCGAATCCGAATGCCGGCAGGTACTACGCCGGTATCGGTGAGACCGAAGACGGCGGCACCGGCAACTACAACGGTATGCTCCTTTCGGTTCAGCGCCGGCGCGCGAGAGGTTTGACGATCTCCGGAAACTACACGCTGTCCCACTGCATCGGCGATGGCGTTGTGACACAGCCGGGCTCGGGCGGAATTACTCCGGGCATGCGGAAATACTCGCGCGGAAACTGCGGCTCGACAAACCTGGGCGGAGACCGGCGTCACGTTGCAAATATTTCCACTGTCGTCGAGACGCCGGCGTTTGCGAATAAGACGCTCCGTATACTGGGCAGCGGCTGGCAGGTGTCGGGAATTCTGCAGCTGCAGTCGGGCAACTCGGTCACAGTCACCAGCGGATTCGACAACACACTGACGGGAACCACCGACAACGGCCGGGCACAGCAGGTGCTGGCGGATGTCTATCTTCCCAACAAGAGCCGCGATGGCTGGCTCAACCCCGCTGCATTCGTCCGTCCCGCGCCTGGTCAATATGGAAACGCCGCGAACAGTCTCCGAGGACCCGGCATTGTTCAACTCGACATGGGGCTAACCCGCAAGTTCCAGATTCGGGAAGGCCAGTCCGTGGAGTTCCGGGCCGAAGCATTCAATTTACCCAATCATGTGAATCCGCAGAATCCCAGCACGGTTTTGAACAGCGCGACTTTCGGTAAATCCACGAGCGCTCTGGATCCGCGTATCATGCAACTCGCCCTGAAATACGTCTTTTAGAACGGCCATTTCGGACACAAAAAAGGCCGCGAACAATGCGAAACGATTCGCGTTGTTCGCGGCCTTTTCAATTAGTTGGAGCCTGTGGTTTTTCCTGCAGCCTTATACAGATCCGCCTTCATCTGATGCGTCACCATTGTGCCGCCCTCGTCCACATACGTCCGCAATCCGCCCGAATGGTCGAAATGGTGATGGATGTTAATGAGATATCGGATGGGCTTGTTGGGAATTTGCTTTTTTACTTCCGCAATCACCGCGAGCGATCGCGCTTCACCCAGGGGCACCTCTATCACGGCGGACTGCCCGATTCGACCGTCGCCGGCGCCTCATTTGCTACAGACACTCCCGGAGATTCTTATTGTCAACAATCAAACGGGGATGATAGATATAGCTACCAAACCCATTCGTTCGGAGTAATGAGCCAAAGGAGACAATCCATGAGTATTAGAAGCGCACTTGGAACCTGCATTTTCGTTTTGCTGTCGGCCTCTGTTCTTGGGGCGGCTGTCAGTGATGTAGCAGACGCGGCTATGAGGGGGAACAAGGCGGCACTGCGCTCGTTACTGCAGAAGAAGGCTGACGTCAATGCCCCGCAAACGGACGGCACCACGGCGCTCCATTGGGCAGTGCGCTCGGATGATCTGGAAACGGCGGAACTTCTGATCCGTGCCGGGGCGAGCGTGTCGGCCACAAACCGCGCAGGCGCCACGCCGCTGCAGCTCGCCTCGCTCAACGGGAATGCGGCCATGATCGAAAAACTCGTCAAGGCTGGGGCAAATCCAAACGCTCCGCTGACAAAGGAAGGCGACACGGCGCTCATGATGGCGGCCCGCACAGGAAAGACCGACGCGATCAAGGCCCTCCTCGACAATGGAGCCCAAGTCAACGCGCGGGAAGCCTGGGGCGGCACAACTTCCCTGATGTGGGCTGTCTCCGAGGGCCATGTGGCAGCCGCCAAAATGCTGGTGGAGCGCGGCGCGAATGTGAATGTCCGTTCGAATTACGTGCCTGCCGCCAACGGCCGCGGCTTTGAAGGAAGGCTGCCAGTTGATGCGAAGGCAGATCAAGCAGTGGAAGAGTATGCCAGCGGCTGGTTCACGCCGTTGATGTTTGCAGCGCGTGAAGGGGACATGGAATCGGCACGCGCCCTGGTTTCCGCGGGTGCGGATGTGAATGCGATCTCAGGCGACGGGAAAAATGCTCTGGCAATCGCGATATTCAATGGCAGTTACGCGGTTGCATCGTTCTTGATCGACAACAAAGCAGATGTGAATCAGCCCGACTCGCAAAGGTTTACGCCGCTGTTCTGGGCGGTAGACCGCCGTAACATGGAAAAAGGAAGCAATGGCTTCGCCTGGTTGGTGATCGAGGATCCGCTTCCACTGATCAAGAAACTTCTGGATGCGGGGGCGAACCCGAATGCCCTGGTGAATAACACTCCTAGAGCTCGCAATCGCGGTGGATCGCCTAGGATTGTGTTCGCAACCTCGCTGATGCGCGCGGCCTTCGCGGGCGATCTGGAATTGTCCAAAGTTCTGCTGTCATACGGCGCGGATCCTCATGTTATGTCCAGCGACAACGAGTCGATGCTGATGGCAGCTTCGGGACTTGCGCGTATTGCCGGCTATCATGCGGAAAGACCAAATCCCGAGAGGCTCGAACTCGTCAAATTGTTGGTACAACTCGGAGAAGATGTGAATTGGGCCGACAACTACGGTATTACGGCCCTGATGGCCGCGGCAGACAGGAATGACGCACCGCTCGTGCAGTACCTCGTCGACCAGGGCGCGGACCTGGGAGCTTATGACTTAGGGAAGAAACTTGACGGCTCCTTCCAGGCCAGCGTCGAGCCGCTGATGCCGCTTGACTATGCGATCGGCGTAGGGACGTTCGTGCCGAACAATTCGTTCGAATACCACCCTGAAGCTACCGAATTGATTACGAAGCTGATGAAAGAGAAGGGCATCACGCACACCACTTCCGAATGCACCCTCAGGGGATTCACCTGTTCCGGCGCCAACGTGGATCCCAAGACGGCCACGCCCGCTGAGATCGCAAAGATGAGGCGCGTCCAGGTCGGACAGAGGGTGGACGGTATAACCGGAGGTCTGGCGGTCGAGGATAAGAAGTAGCAACGAAACAAAAAAGGGCCGAAATTCCTGATGGAATTTCGGCCCTTTTTTATTTCGTATCTGTTCTTAGCCGCGCCCCTTACGGTCCACACGTTGAATCGAGCATTTCAATCGAACTCAGGCTGATGCGCTCGGCGTTCGGCTGCCGTATCAGGTAGCCTTTGGCCTGCATTTTATGCCCCTTGTGCGGGTCCGGTGCGAAATCAGGAACGGCTTCCATGTCGGCGAGACGGAAGATGAGGGTACCCGGAATTTTTTGCGATG
>CAMAWS010000297.1 GCA_945861845.1 Candidatus Sulfopaludibacter sp. SbA3
CAGACAACACAGCCACAGTTCGAATCTATCGGCTCCGGGTCGTCCTTGTACCTGGAGTGCTTGATGACAATGTGCCCATTGCTTGTAAAAAGCCATCCGTTCCTGGCATGCCTTGTCGGCATTACACAATCGAACATATCTACTCCCAGGGCAACCGCCTCAACAAGGTCTGCAGGAGTCCCCACTCCCATTAGATAGCGTGGCTTATCCTGGGGAAGATGCTTCTCGACTCGTTCGATCATTTCATACATTGATGGCTTGGGCTCACCAACCGCCAGGCCGCCAATGGCGTAACCGGGGAAATCCATGTCGACCAGCTGTTCGGTGCTGGTAGCACGCAAGTCAGAGTACGCGCCTCCCTGAACAATCCCAAAAAGCGACTGCCCGGCGGGCTGACGATTCATAAAGTGGGCCTTGCAGCGATTCGCCCAGACCATCGAACGTTTCATCGATTTTTCTGCGTCAAGGTGACTAGCCGGATAGGCGAGACAATCGTCGAGCACCATCATGATGTCCGATCCCAGGGCTATCTGGATGTCGACTGCGCCTTCAGGACTCAGGAAGTGACTGGAGCCATCCAGGTGAGACCGGAATCGAACGCCATCATCGCTGATTTCCCGCAGGGCGCTCAGGCTGAATACCTGATATCCGCCACTGTCGGTCAGGATTGGCCGATCCCAGCCCATGAAACCATGCAGGCCTCCCAGCCTGGAAACGGTCTCGGGGCCCGGCCGAAGCATGAGGTGGTACGAATTACACAGGAGAATCTCAACCTCCAGGCTGCGGAGTTGTTCGGGAGTCATCGATTTCACGGTTGCCTGCGTTCCGACAGGCATAAAGATGGGTGTCTCGACTACACCATGAGCAAGGTGGAGCCGCCCACGGCGCGCCCGGGTCCCAGGATCTTCTGTGAGCAACTCGAATCTCATCTAAACCAGATGGCAGGCGACATCGCGGCCGTCGCCAAGTTTTCGCAGCGGTGGTTCTTCGACGCGGCACCGGTCGACGGCGATCGGACAACGCGTGTGGAATCGGCATCCGGAAGGTGGATTGATTGGTGTCGGCACGTCGCCTTTGAGCACGATCCGTTGTTTCTTCGCAGCCGGGTCTGGAATTGGCACCGCGCTCAGGAGCGCCTGGGTGTATGGGTGCTTCGAATCCAGGCAAATCTGTTCGCTGGTGCCCACTTCTACGATCTTGCCGAGGTACATGACGCCGATTCGCGTGGAAATGTGCTCAATCACGGGAATCGCGTGCGAGATAAACAGGTAGGCCAGGCCAAACTTCTCCTGAAGATCCGCGAGAAGATTAATGATCTGTGCCTGAATGGAGACATCCAGAGCCGAAACCGGCTCGTCGGCAACAATCAGTTTGGGCTTGAGCGCAAGCGCCCGCGCAATGCCAATTCGCTGGCGCTGGCCTCCGCTGAACTCGTGCGGATATCGATTCATTACCGTGGGATCAAGCCCGACGGTCTTCAGCAATTCGGCAACACGATCGGTACGGTCAGATGAGGCCGCCATCCCATGAATGACAAAAGGCTCGTCCACTATCGAGCGAACGGTCATTCGCGGATTCAGCGAGGCGTATGGATCCTGGAAAATGATCTGCATGTCACGTCGAGCCTGGCGCAGCGCCGAGGAACTCAACGCACGCACATCGCGGCCTTCAAAACGGATTTCCCCCTCGTCTGGTTCAATCAAGCGCAGGACGGCGCGGCCGGCCGTGGTCTTTCCGCAGCCGGATTCGCCGACAAGGCCAAACGTCTCGCCTGCTCCAATGTGAAAGCTGATGTCGTCGACAGCCTTCACGTGGGCAGCCACTCGAGATAGGACACCCCTGCGTATCGGAAAGTACTTTTTCAGATTACGAACGACAAGTAATGCCTGGCGCTCGTCAGGAATGGGCATGAATGCAGCGAACCTCCTGGCGTTCGTTCACCGGCTCCAGCTGAATCTCTACCCGCGTGCATTCATCAGTCTTCTTCGAGCAGCGCGGCGCGAACGAGCATCCGTCAGGCAACCTGAGAAGATTGGGGACCATGCCTTCGACGACATCGAGACGATTCTTCTTCGACCGGCTCGACCCCAGACGTGGTATGGACCGCAGCAATCCCTGAGTGTAAGGATGCCTTGGGTTATGGAAGACATCCATGGCAGGTCCAGTTTCTATGATCTTCCCCGCATACATTACAGCGACGGTTTCTGCGACTTCTGCGATTACTCCGAGGTCGTGCGAAATGAGAATCAGCGAAAGGTTGTATTGCTTTCGGAGACTGTCCAGGAGTTCGAGGATCTGCGCTTGAATGGTTACATCCAGCGCTGTAGTCGGTTCATCGGCGATTACCAGAGCGGGATTGCAGACGAGCGCCATGGCGATCATGATCCGCTGACGCATGCCGCCTGAAAGCTGATGGGGGTAGTCCCGGGCGCGCTTTTCAGGGTCCGGAATGGAAACAGCCCTCATTGCCTCCACGGCGCGAGACCATGCTTCCTGTTTGGAGATCTTTTCGTGAGCACGCACGGCCTCGGCAATCTGAAAACCCACTTCGAACACCGGATTCAGTGCGGTCATCGGTTCCTGGAAGATCATCGAGATTTGCGCGCCCCGCACCTGTCGCATCTCTCCCTCGTCCAGGGTAGCCAGATCGCGGCCATTCAGAAGAACTTCCCCCGCAACTATTCTGCCGGGTGCACTGATGAGTCGTGTGATCGACATCGCGGTTACGCTCTTCCCGCATCCGCTTTCGCCGACCAGTCCCAGCGTCTTCCCCTTCTCGACGCTGAATGAAACGCCGTCTACAGCCTTGATGACGCCTTCGTGGGTGAAGAAGTGAGTGCGCAGATTATTGACTTCAAGAACGTTCGTCAAACCGCCACGGCCTCCCGGAACTCGCCATGAACTCTGCGAAACGCGTCAGAGATTTCCCCAACGGTAGCATATGCTTCGACTGCCTCAAGTATCAGGGGCATAAGGTTCTGGTTTCCCCGCGACGCATCCTCAAGCTGCTGCAAGGCAGCGGTCGCGAGGCGGTCGTCTCGCTCAGCGCGGATGCGTTGCAATCCACGGATCTGCAAGGCTTCAATGGCCGGATCAGCAGTGTGGACAGGAATGTCCGGGCCCCTACCCGCACGAAACTCGTTCACCCCAACAACAATGCGAGCCCCTGTCTCTATAGAACGGAGATATGTATATGCAGACTCCTGTATCTCACGCTGCACCCAGCCGGCTTCGATTGCAGGAAGCATCCCTCCCATACTTTCGATTTTCGCGAGATAGTCGCCTGTCTTTTCCTCGATCTCATCGGTGAGCGCCTCAATTGCGTAGGCTCCGCCGACAGGATCGACGGTATTGGCTATGCCGGACTCGCACGCAAGTATCTGCTGAGTTCTCAAGGCAAGCCGGGCCGAGTCCGCCGTTGGCAAACCGAGCGCTTCGTCCTTGGAATTCGTATGCAATGACTGCGCACCACCGAGGATCGCGGCAACCGCCTGTATCGTTGTTCGTATGACGTTATTGTCTGGTTGCTGGGCTGTAAGGGACGAACCCGCGGTTTGCGCATGGAACCTCAGCATCATCGACCGGGGGTTCTTTGCCCCGAAGCGGTCGCGCGCAATCTTGGCCCAGATTCTTCGGGCTGCGCGAAACTTCGCTATCTCCACAAGAAAGTCATTGTGGGTATTGAAGAAGAACGAAAGCCGCGGCGCAAAGGAATCAATATCGAGACCTCGGTCGAGGGCTGCTTGCACGTAAGCAATCGCATTCCCGAATGTGAACGCCAACTCCTGGACGGCCGTCGAGCCGGCTTCGCGAATGTGATAGCCGCTGATCGAAATCGTATTCCAGTTGGGAACCTCGTCAATGCAATACGCGAGAATATCCGTAACAATCCGCAGCGAGAACTTGGGCGGATATATGTATGTGCCTCTCGCGATGTACTCCTTCAGCATGTCGTTCTGAATTGTGCCGTTTATTGCTTTCGGCGAAATGCCCTGCTTCTTTGCGACCCCAATGTACATGGCGAGCAGAATTGCCGCAGTGGAGTTTATCGTCATCGAGGTTGAGACCCGGTCCAGCGGGATTCCATTGAACACCAACTCCATATCGCGAAGCGTATTGATCGCGACACCGACTTTGCCGACCTCTCCTGATGCAAGAGGATGGTCTGAGTCGAGTCCCATCTGAGTGGGTAGATCAAACGCTACGGAGAGTCCCGTCTGTCCGTTGGCGAGGAGATACTTAAATCGCTCATTCGTCTGTGCAGCCGAGCCATAGCCCGCGTACTGACGCATCGTCCAGGGCTTCCCGCGATACATCGTAGGCTGTATGCCGCGCGTATACGGGAACTCTCCCGGCATGCCAATTTCTCTGGGGGACATAGGCGGTTAGAGTAGCACAGCCAAATTTTCAGGACTTCCCCATGAGGACAAAGGGCGCCCAGTAGTAGGGATGGGGAAAGGCAGACTTAACCTCGAGCATGGCTTCCCTCAGCGCTTTCCGTTTTGTGAGACCCTTTTGAAGGCCTTCATAGAAACGCCGCATCAGTTGGGCCGTTGAACGGTCGTTAACCGTCCAGAGACTCACAACCAGCGAAGGAGTTCCTGCATACAGAAAACCCCTGGCTAGCCCGAGCAGTTCGTCGCCTTCCCAGACGGCGCTCATGCCAGTTTCACACGCGCTCAACGTCGTGAGGTCGGAGCCAAGTTGCAGGTTGAAGATGTCGAAGAGGTTCAACCAGCTGTCGCCAAGGCGAAGGGCGGAAAACATCGGATTATCGGCGCGGAACACTCCGTGCGCCGCGATATGAATCTTCCCCGCGGATGATCCGTACTGCCGCAGCTTGTCCTCAGTCGCATCCTTGCCGACAAACACCAAAGCGTTGGGAAGGAGATCTCTCAGTGCAGCGACCTCTTCGTGAA
>CAMAWS010000298.1 GCA_945861845.1 Candidatus Sulfopaludibacter sp. SbA3
CCTCAGGCAAGGGCTCGGTTATACCGCGGCCACGGCCTCGATTCCGCTGGCTCCAGGCGAGTCCGGCCACGAGACAGAAAATCAGTACAGCGGCAATTCGGACCGCTATCTTCCAGCGTTGCCTGTTACTGTGATGCATGTTCAAGCGGTTCGTGAGGTGACCTTGTACTCAGTGCGACATTGCGTATAGTACGAAGTTGAGTCCCAGCTTCAGCGCTTCGGCCGAAGGCTTGACCGGATAGCGCGGCTCATCGATAAATTCCCAGAAATCGCCCACGTCGTTGTTGAAACAGACCACCATCGATAGGCCGCCGCGACCGTCGGGATAACCATAAAATACCGACTTCACGCCCGTCATCGGGTGGACGGTTTGCAGGCTGTCAATACTGTAGAACACCTGCATCATCGGGTGATCTGCGGTCAGCAGGAACATTTCGCGGTCCGGAAATGCTCTCAAAAGGTTGCTCCTGAACGACTGAAACTCCCGCTGTTCGCCGCCCTGCCCGCCAAAGTCGTCGATCATGACGAACCCGCCGCGATTGATGTACTCGCGCAGGTTCACGACTTCCTGGTCGGAAAGCTGCATCTCGCCGGGCTCGGACACGTAGCTGAACGGATACTTGAATATGTCAGGGCTGCCTAGTTCGACGACGGTGTAGGACATCCGGTCGACATCGATGCGCGACGTCTCACTCATGATCTGGAGGATGTGTTCCTCGGCTGTTGGATAGTCGTGTTGCCAGCCATCACCGCGGCGACCCGCGGAATAATGCCAGCGCGCAAAGACAAACTCAGTTTCCGGCGGCTTGTTGTTGAAGTTCATCAAGCCCCGGAAATCATTAAGATTGAACCCGCCGCGCCGCCGCTGGGCTTCAACCGCAACCACAGCCAGCATCAGCAACACCAGGCCTGCAATCCATAGCCGGGATTTCATGCGGCAAGTATTGTCCCGGAAGGACCGGATTTCAAACATCCAAATTTCAGCTTACGCTTCGGAAGCCCCCTCAATGATCGAGGGGGCTTCCGAAGGAGAATCAGAAATCCACGCGAGCGTTGATCGTGATCGTCCTTGCACCGGTTCCGGCGACCGGATGCCCTGTGATGCGGCCAAAATCCGCCGAATTGATATCCGTGATGGGATTATCCCATCTCGGAGTGTTGAGGAAATTGATCGCGTCGGCGCGGATCGTGAAGCTCTTGCCCTCACCAAGCCGAATCCGTTTGCTCAACGCCAGGTCAAAACCGATAGTAGCGGGCCCTTCCAGAGCGCTCATGTTGAGTGCGGTGTTACCCGTCATTCCCGCCTGCGGGTTAGCGAGCACGATGTTTCCGGATCCATCAACAACGACCTGATCGCTGAAACGGCCCGCCAGCGCCGCATTTCCGCTGAAATTCGGCAGGGGCGCCTGACGTGTGGAAAGGCCGTTGAAGTATTCAACGAAGCCGTTCCCGACCTTGACCTGGCCAAGATCCTTCGGAAGCGTTCCCACGAGGTCCGCCGTGTTCTCGTTATTCCGGTTGCCCAGCGTCCTTCTCATGGTTTGGAACTCGAGGGGCGCGCCGGATGCCCAACTGAAGATGCCGGAGATATCCCAGCCTTCTACAATCCGGTGAACGACGGACGGAGCATTCGCGAGCAGCCGCGTGTTGGGTCCAAAGGGAAGGGACCACGTCGCGTTTCCTTTAAAGTTGTGCGTTCGATGAAAGCCGACCAGGCCGCGTTGCAATCGACGGTCTCTTGGATTCCGAGTATCCTGAGTCGTATCGCCGTTGTTGTTGTTTCCGGCCGCCGAATTCCCAATGTTCCTGGACCATGTATGGCTGAACTGCCCGGAGATGCCATTGGACAATCGCTTGCTCAATTGCGTTTGAAGCGAATGGTAGATGGAATTGTCGACGTTCCCGGACAGCGAAACGCCGCCAAACTGCGGATTCACAACGATGAAATTCTCAGGCACTCTTCCGTTGCGAAGAATTCCGCCGTTGACTCCGGTCAGCGCGTTTGTACTGTTGAACCAGTTTGCCAGCGCGGCGACCTCGCCGTTGGCGATCCACTGATTCGTCGTCGTAAATCGTCGCAGAGCTTCCGACCCCGTGAGACTGGTTCCATTCACGACGCCGACGCCTGTAACGTTAAGGTTGTTCAACAGGCGATCAAACAGCGGAGCGGTCCCGCCGGCGCGCGTGATGTTGAAAGCATCGAGAATGCCATTTTCGAAGATGTTAATTTCGTTTAACTGAGTTATTCCCCAGAGCTTCGTTCCCTTGCTGCCGACATAGCTGACCTCAAGCGTGAGATTGCGCGCCAGTTCCCGCTGAATCGACATGTTGAAATTTTGCACGTAAGGAATTACGCGGTCGTCGGCGTAAGCGTTGAAATTGGTCGTGCGATTCGTCAGCGGCACCGGATCAAACGGCTGCGCTCCTCCAGTGGATAACGGGAAGATGTTTGAACTGATAGCGGACGCGATATTCAGATACCCGGCAGGCGTCAGCGAAATCGGTAGTGACGAACCTGGCGCGCTTCCCAGATTGCCTGAATACTGAAGTAACGTGGCTGCACCGGTATAGTTGACGCCGTATCCGCCGCGCAGGACCGTGGGACGGCCAAGCATCGGAAGATTCCAGCTAAATCCAACTGAAGGAGCAAAATTGTTCCGATCATTCCCGTAAATGAGAGCATCGGGATTCGGAGAGTGCTTGCCGGCAAATTCGACCAGAGTCAGGGAGCCGCCCGTCGCGTTCGGATTCCACATCGCGTTGAAATCCTTTCCCGAAATACCGAACAACCCAGCCTGTCCACCTTTCGGCCGGACGCCAAGTCCGGTCGAATCATACGGCGACCCATAAATGTCGTAGCGCACGCCAAGGTTCAGTGTGAGGTTGCTGGTCACCTTCCAGTTGTCTTTGAAAAACGCGGCCCAGTCATTTTGATGGTAATTCCGGGCAAATGAAATCGTCTCCCTGAAGTCCTGCCATGTTTTCTGGCTGGGCGAGTTGATGAAGTATTGCTGGTTGACGTTTCCGAGGGATCCAGCGAGGTGAGCGAGCAGAACCTGAGCTGTCGTGATGTCGTTTGTGTTCAGCCCCGGGAATGCCGCCGCGGTAACGCCCGGAACTGGAACGTTGCCTACGCCGAGTTGGGCTCGCGGAAGAGTGCTCTGCGTGCCGCCCGTGTTCGACTGATTGGAATTTGCGAAGGTCATTTCCACTCCGCTCTGGAACGCATGAGCGCCTTTGGTCCAGCTCAACGTGTCCGCAAACTGCATCAGGGGACTCTTCGAGTACCTTGGCGAGGCGACGCCAAAAGGACCGAACTGGCCGAAGTTTGCATTAGCGTTGCCGAAGTTCAGATTTCCGGCCGCAGTGGTGCCAGTTGGCGATGTTATGTGAAAGAATTGTCCGAGAACCTTTGGAAATGTGGCCTGGGCCGCTTTGGACCCTTCTGTGATCGCGTCATCGGCGGCCCCGTCATAGCAACAGCCGACATGGAACGGCGACCAGCCGATAAAGCTGTCACGTTTCAATCCCCACCGAAATTCATTGAGCACCGACGATGAAACCGTGGACGTCCACGCTGCGCTGTAGAAATCGGGATTACGACGAACTTCGCCGAAGAAGCCCTCCGGATACGCCGGCAATCCCGTTTGTCCGGTGACGCCCCAGTTCTCTTCGCGAGTCGCCGTCAAGAAGACCTTGTTACTGTCGTCAAGTTGATAGTCGATCCGAGCGGTCATGTGATTCCGGTTTGTGTTCGGCTCTGTTCCTGTCGAACTGTCCAAACCTCTGTGCGTCCGATTCCAACGATAACCGGCAACGTTCAGGCCGTCTCCAATTGTCCAGTCGTTGGGCAGCGGCATTCGGGCAAGCAGATTGGGCCCGACCCACACGGGATCAATACCCCTGCGATTGGGATCGTTGATGTCGCTGAAGACATTGATCTGATTCATGAACAGCGGTCTTCCATTCGCTGTCGTCAGCGTATTCCCGCCGAGGTCGACGGACGGCGTTGTCGAGAAAGCACTGCCGTTGCGGCGGGTCGTCCCCCCCGCAGAACCTTCGGTTAGATAGCGGAAGATGCCTCGCCGGGCAGGCTCGGTAAGAACCGCTGACGTCACGGTTTGTTTTTCCAGGAATCGCTGTCCGTCGTACAGGACGAAGAAAAATGCTTTGTTCTCTTTAATGGGTCCGCCAACCCGGCCGCCGAACTGGTTCCGGTTGCGGTAGCTCTTCTGTGCACTGACAAGATTTTGGAAAAAGCTCTGCGCATTCACAGCCGAATTGTTGTTGGTATAGAAAAGCGCCCCATGGAATTCGTTGGTGCCCGCGCGCGTCTGCATCTTCACCTGTCCGGACCCACGTCCGGAGGCCGCATCGACCGAATTGATGCTTATCTGCACTTCTTCGACAAGATCAGGGCTGGTGAACGTAGCGGAGTACGCTCCGTTCCAGTCCAGATACCGGCCATCGCTGGTCGGCAGGCCGTCGCGCGTGGTGTTGATCTGGCTCACGCGTCCGCCGCCGAAATTGTTATCCACGACTCCTGGTGTAATTTTCGCCAGGTCAAGCACGTTGCGCGAGGCCAGCGGCAGGCTGCGAACCTGTACGTCCGGAAGAACATTTCCTACCGACGCTGTCGTCGTCGCGAGCAGAGTATCTGCGGCGACAGAGACTTCCACGGTCTGGGAAAGACCGCCGACCTGCAGCGTGAAATTCAGGCGGACCTGCTGGCCCTGTCCAAGTTGCACATTGTTATAGTTTGACGTCTGAAACCCGGGCAGCAGGGCGGAAACCGTATAAGCGCCCGGCTGCAGTGACGGAATCTCGTAGGCGCCCGCCTCATTCGTCAGTCTGGTTGTGACGATGCCAGTGTTTATGTTGCGCGCATTGACTTCGACTCCGGGTATCAATGCTCCCG
>CAMAWS010000299.1 GCA_945861845.1 Candidatus Sulfopaludibacter sp. SbA3
TTCAGCCCCGTGCCAAGTTCAAAAGAAAAAGTTCTCGTTGGAGCCTGGCACGGGGCTGAAGCCCCGCGCCCACAGGTAGAACGTATGCCGGCCCGATTGGTAAGACTACTGTAGCCGCCCATTCTGACGTACACTCCCTGCGAATAAACCATGAACAGGAAGCTATTAATTGCATTGTGTTTCATTGCTGGTATCTGCGGGAGTGGATCGCGGGTTTTCGCCCAGTTGCGCGTGGATAACCCGGCGCCGCTGGATTCCGACCAGCGTGAAGTCCTTATCCTTGTGGAGCACGCTCAGAAGCTGGTACTGGATGACAATGTTCCTGCCCTGATGGACATGTTTGACTGGCAGCCGGTTATGGCAACCGACCCGGCGCGTGAAGAAGTCGAGACCTTCTGGCGGCGCTTCCGTGAGCCCGGCGGCTTTTATTCGTGCGTAGTTTTTGATACAGGTTGCGTGACCGCGTTATTGAAGCAAGCCTCAGAAAATCACACCCTTCAAAACAAACTCCTGATTGGGGATGCCGCTTTCAAAGCGAGCCATGTCTTCGTTTCGGCCAAGGAGTTTCTGGAGAAACATAAGGCAGAAATGATGGTCACGTTTCAGCCACAACCCATTGGACAGATCCAGGCTGAACTGCACACTCCCCGCCGGCCAGATGCCAGCCAGGTGCCGCCCCCCTTTGGCATATATGAGTCGCTCAGTCTCGGATTTGTAAAAACAGTTGCCGGCTGGAAGATCAACCTCTTGTTTCCTGAACCTTACCGTATTGTGCTTCCCCTGTTGTGAGCCTTCGAATGAGGAGTGAAAGGATGTTTCGTTAAAGGTGCGGTTGATGACCGCTCACAATCCTTCAGCAACAAGAACCCGGTTTACACTCCTGCGTTTCACGTTTGCGCTTTCCATCATTACTTATATCGACCGTGTGTGTATTTCCTCCGCGGCCGGCGCAATACGCACCGAGATCGGACTCACGCCTTCGCAGATGGGATGGGTCTTCAGCGCGTTCACGCTGGCTTATGCCGTGTTCGAGATTCCAAGTGGATGGCTTGGCGATGTTATCGGTCCCCGAAAAGTGCTCATGCGGATTGTGCTGTGGTGGTCGGCCTTCACGATGGCCACGGGACTCGCCTGGAACTATTCATCGCTGGTGGTTTGCCGATTTCTTTTCGGAATTGGAGAAGCAGGCGCGTTTCCGAACATGTCGCGCAGCCTGGCCCGCTGGTTTCCGGCCCGCGAACGAGGCACGGCGCACGGAGTGATGTTCATGGGTTCTCGCGCAGGGGGAGCGCTGACTCCTCCCCTGGTCGTTTTCATTATCGGCATCGCAGGGTGGAGAGAATCGTTCTGGATTTTCGGGATTCTGGGAATCATCTGGTCTGCATTCTGGTGGAAATGGTTTCGCGATGACCCGGGCCAGCACCCGGCGGTGAGAGCCGAAGAACTCGCTCTCATTCGTGAAGATGCGGAACCCGATCGGCGGGTGCAACTGCACTGGCGCAGCTTGCTCAACCTGAATCTGCTTTGGATCTGCCTGATGTACTTCTGTTACGGCTACTCCTTGTATTTCTACCTGACATGGATGCCGACATATCTAAAGGATGCCAGGGGATTTTCGGATCAACAGGTCGGGATCATCCATGGCCTGGTGCTGCTGGCCGCAGCCATTGCGAGCCTTATGGGCGGGCGGCTAACTGACGTCCTGGTGCGCCGTTATGGAATCAGAATAAGCCGGTCGATCGGGGCGATTACATTGCCGCTCAGCGGAATCGCCCTCGCTGGCGCGGCACTCACGCAAAATGACGTGATGTCGGCGGTTTTGCTGGCCCTGGCCGCCGGCGCCGGCGATCTATGCCTGAGCACATGCTGGGCGATCTGCCACGATGTCGGCAAGGATGCCTCGGGAACGGTCACCGGCTGCATGAACACTTTCGGAAACCTTGGCGGCACGCTCAGCCCGCTCGTCGTGGGTTATTCCGTGCAGTGGTGGGGATCCTGGTCCACACCGCTTCTGATCGCCTCCTGTGTTTCCGTCATCGGCGGCGTGCTGACACTCCTTATCGATTCGCGCAAGCAACTTGCCTGATTCGTCAGAGACCAGGTTTCGTTGTGCGGAAACCCTCGCGGCGGGCTGCGGTCAGAAGGCGGTCATCAAGTGAGATGAATTCCAGAGTTGAGGGGCGAGCCTCAGCGACGAAGAACGCCGCGGCGAGTTGGAGAGCGTCCGCCGTGCGCAGATCGTGCACTCGAAGGAGCCGCTTGGCGGAATCGCGGATCCCTTCACTTGGTTCGACTTCATGCCAACCCACCTGTAGGGCGCTCAAACGAGCGAACGCATCTGCAGCAAGCTCCTCGCGGAGTTGTCCCTGGCGCTGGCGACGCGCGATGGCCGATGTGCATTCGATCTCAGTGGCCCACCATGCGACGATGACTGGATCTCCCTCGAAGAGTTTTTGCATCAACCCGCTGGTCGCTTCCGGAACCAGCAAGGGGATCACGGCGGAGCTATCCCAGAACTTCATCGCCCGTCCCGCCGCTCGTCGAGAAGCGCGTCGAGCACGCCTGACGGCTTCCGTGCCTTCGGCAGCTTTTTCATGATCAGCGCGCCAGGTGGTGGCGCCGTTGCCAGACGAAGTCCTCCTCGCCGCTCCAGCCTGGCAAGCCGGCCGTCAGGGTCTTCCGCGGCGCCGCTCAGAGCGGACACGAGACGCGCTACCGGACGTCCACGGTCCGTGATGACAATCGTTTCGCCATGCCGCACGCGATCGATCAAGGCGCTTAACTGGTTTTTCGCCTCAGTTATTGTGGCTTTCTTCATATGGCTAAAATAGCTATTTCGTGAGACTCCGTCAAGGAGCGCCAGTGTGGTGTCTAGAGATTGCCTTGACGAATCCACGCCTCCGATCTGAGGCCCGGAGGGCCATCAGACTGTAGCCCACGGCGTCAGCCGTGGGCAGCTACACATTCGAGCGCGCTCCCGGAGAGTCCTGGCTCTCGAAGGTCGACGTTGTGTCAATCGCCCGAGGTCTGGTGACCGCCCGCGCGTTGCGGGAACCCGACCGGGAGTTTGTCCTGGTCATCGAGGAAATCAATCGCGGGAACCCCGCCCAGATTTTCGGCGAGCTTCTGACTCTCATGGAGGCAGGGAAGAGGCGGCGCGAGGAGGCGCTCGAACTCGCCTATCGTCGGACACCCGACGAGAGGGTCTTCGTGCCGGACAACCTTTACGTCATCGGAACCATGAACATTGCAGATCGCTCTTTGGCTCTGGTTGATTTGGCCCTTCGGCGGAGGTTCGCCTTTGTCGATCTAGAACCGCGGTTCGGAGCAGAATGGAGGGCATGGTGCGAGAAGCGTGGGCTTGAAATCGATTTGATAGACCTTATCGAGACACGTATTCGTGCGCTTAATACCCTGATCGCCTCTGCTCCTTCGCTCGGGCCCCAGTTTCGTGTAGGTCATAGCTATGCGACTCCCGACGTGGACGCGGCGATAGAGGATGGACGCGATTGGTTCCGCGCCAAGGTTGAAACCGAGATTGGCCCGCTCCTCGACGAGTATTGGTATGATGCGCCCGAGACCGCGAAGAAAGCACGTACCGATCTACTCATTGGCCTCTGACGTGGAAATCGAATCGACGACTGATAGTCGAGCACCTGGCGAGCAGCGCATTGGGCGTATTCCATTACGCAATATCTGGCTCTTGATGCTCTATGCCTCCGATTTCGCGCGCTTCTCAGAGCGCTTTAATGCAAGCGTCGAGGAGGATATCGATGATCTGCCCGACCTGGTGGGCAGGCTCCTGGTCCGAGAAGTCGAGCGGCGGATGCGGCGGAACCTTTCGCGAGGCTATCGGCACCGCGAGGACGTGCTTCCCCGGGTTCGCGGCCGTATCGACCTGCTCCTCACTTCCACCAAGCGCCTTCTGGACCGTGGGGAAGTCGCCTGTCGGTTCGACGAACTCACACTCGATACACCGCGGAACCGTTTTGTGCGCGCCGCCCTGGAACGCATCGCTCGACTCGCAACGAACCGGGACCTCGCGCACCGCTGCCGAGGTTTGGCTGGCGATCTTGGCCGAGCAGGCGTTTCTGGCCTCCCGTCGGCTCACACTTATCTTGTGAAAGATCAGATCGGGCGCAACGATGCGGAAGACCGATTTATGCTGGCACTCGCGCGGCTCGCCTTCGATCTTGCGCTGCCGACTGAAGAAGCGGGGGCGACGCCGCTTGCGAAACCTGATCGCGACGAGCATTGGGTGCGCCGCCTTTTCGAAAAGGCTGTGGCTGGTTTTTATGCAGTAGAGTTGGGTCCGAAAGGCTGGTCAGTTCGTCCAGGCTATGTGCTGCATTGGCCGGTCACCCTGTCCTCAGAAGGGATCGAGGCGATTCTTCCCACTATGAAGACTGACATGGTTCTTGATGCTCCCGATGGCCGTCGCATCGTGATTGACACCAAATTCACTTCGATGATCACGAAGAACCGGTATCGCGAAGAGAGCTTGAAAAGTGGGTATCTGTATCAGATCTACGCTTATCTCAGATCTCAGGAGCGACCTGACGAGATCGCTTCGCCGTGGAACAGTGCGACAGGCATACTGCTCCATCCCACGATTGACAAAAGCTTCGATGAGACGGCAACCATTCAAGGCCACCAGGTGAGGTTCGTTACAGTGGATCTGTCGCAACATCCGCGAACGATCCGCAAATCGCTGCGTGAGATTGCGTTCCAGTGTTTGGAAGATTCTTCTGTCGCAAGAACCGGTAACGGCTGAGAGCGCACACAACACTGCAATTAATTGCCGTGTCGTGTCCTCAACTAATCATTTCGCGCATATCGCGCGCGTAACAGACCTCCTCGAAGACTTCGCCGAGGCCTTGCTTGTCACCGCGCCGGGGAGTTGCAGTG
>CAMAWS010000300.1 GCA_945861845.1 Candidatus Sulfopaludibacter sp. SbA3
GAAGGTCTCGCTGTTTTCATTGAGCGTGTCGCCGATGACCGGGATAGTGATGGTCTGCGACGTCACGTTGGGATTGAAGGTCACCGTGCCGCTTGTGTTGGTGTAGTCGCTTCCGGCCGAAGCCGTGCCGCTGCTGGTGCTGAAGTTGACGGTGATGGTTTGCGGGCTGGCCACCGAAAGCGAAACCGTGAAGTTGGCGTTGGACGTTCCCGAATTGCCTTAATTGACACTGGGGTTGTTGATGGAAATGGAAGGCAGTTGCACGTTGACGAGCCAGGTATAACTGGCGTGCGTCGGGTCCGGCGTCGCGTTGGGAACGCCCGCATTGACTGCGCGCACGTCAAACGTGTGCAATCCATTTGGAATTCCGCTGATGCTGTACGGGCTGTTGCACACGGTGAAGAAGCCGGTGTCCACACGGCATTCGAAGTAACCGCCGGGAAGCAGATTGATGTCGGCTCCGAATTCGAACGTTGCGTCTCCGCTCGAAGACATGATGGGCGGAGCAATCGTGACAAACGTGTTCGGTGGTTTCGTCGCGCCATTTTCGACCGCCCCGATGTCGCATGAGGCGCCGAACGGCCGGTTGGCTCCGCGCTGGTCGATGGCCGCGCAGTTGGCGCCGGCATTAATTGCCGGGCTGCCGCCCAGAGGCATGTGGGTAAGGGTCGGGCCTCCGTTGTCGGCGAGCGCGTCGAGCGCCGCCGGGACACCTGTGATATTGCCGGCTCCAAAACCTGTGCAAACCCCTGCCAGCGGGTTCACGACGAGATTGTTTCCCAGGGAGTTGAAGTTTCCCTTGCAGTCGTATCCGCCGCCCTGGCTGCCGCCGATAATGGTGTTCTAAATATTGTAGGGGCCGCCGGGGTTTGCGTGGAATCCGGCTGTCTTTGTTCCGGGCGCGCTGTTGTTGAAGATGGTGACGTTGGCAAATGTCGCCGAGCCGCTTCCCAGGACGCCACCGCCTCCGTCCGTTGGAACGGAAGTGGAAGTGGTGCCCTGCGCGGAGTTCCCGCTGATGGTCGTATTCGTGACCGTGATTGGGGCCGTGAAATAAAGCCCGCCGCCTCTGTCCAGCACATGATTGTTCGAGATCAGGCTGCGATCGATAGATGCGGATCCCCCGGCGATGTAGAGGCCGCCGCCAAGACCAGATGGCGCATCGTTACCCGTAACCGTGCTGTTGATAATGGCGACGTTTCCACCGGAACTGGTGATTCCGCCGCCGGCGCCGCCGGTACCGACGGCGTCATTGTTGGAGATGAGACTGTCGATAACGGTGAGGCTCCCGTTAAAAACGTTTGCAATGCCGGCCTGGCTGTTCGCCCTGTTGTCGGCGACACTGACGCGCTCCAGAGTGGTGGTTCCGCCGTTCCAGATGCCGCCTCCCAGGGCGGCGCCGCTGTTCCCGTTGCGCAGTGTGAGATCCCGTATGCTGACCTGATAAACGGGAGAACCTCCGCCTTCCAGAATGTATAAGACCCGCGTAATACCCTGGCCGTCGATGATGGTTGAAGTCTGACCGCTACCCTGGAGTTTGACGTTGGAGGCAATGTACAACTGGAAATTCAGCAGATACGTGCCAGCAGGAACAAGGACCACGTCGTCGCCGGGCGCCGCGTTGGCGGCGTCGATGGCTTCTCGCAGTGTGCATCCCCCGGGCCCGCTCGTGCAGGCGCCGCTCGCATCCGCCGTGCTGTTGACCACGAATGTGGAAGCATTCGCATACTGTGGTGCGGCTGACAGCGCCAAAGCAACTGTCATCATCACCGCGGCAATGCGGAATGCTGATCGTGAAAACGCGGATGAAAAGTGGAATTCAGTCGGCAAGGCCGCTCGGTTCGTCATGGTTTCTCCTTAAACCGTGCCGGACGGATTGCGCCCGGGAAGGATCGCAATCACGTCCAATGCATTCCTTTAGTTGTAAACGAAAGATCGTCGCGAATTGCCGACACAGTAGAGAGGCGAGTTTTCCTAACTCCCCGCAGGGCAATCCTGTGCCCATAAAATCGCGCGTAATGGCTGCATTCTAGTACCGGGGCGTCCTAGGTCAAACTATTTTTTCAGTTGATTCTATTGGATGTTCGAAGCAGGGAACTGCACGGATGCTGGATGAATTTCCGTAGTGGCTATTTATTAGCCACTGGCATGGCCGACACCGTAGCCGTTCGGCCCGGCGCCCCGAAGGGGATGAACTGCACGCTGCGGCGCGGGGCTTGAGGTGGGTATTACGACGATCATTGGCATCACCGGCGAAGCAACCTCCCGCGTCCGCAGCACGCATTGACGCCATCTTTCATGTGGATGTATATCTTTCTTGTAGGTGATGTATATGACACTCAAACGCAAACAGATTTATGTTGATCCGGAAAGCGACCGCAAGATCAAGAAGCTCGCGCGAGCCACTGGTTTGCCTGAGGCGGAACATAAAGTACTCGGACCAGGAAGTTTCTATCGTCGATTGCGCCAGTTTCGTGGTGGCGAAAAATCGGCAAATTCGTGAGGTGTTTGGCTTCGACAGCGATTTCACGAAAATGGGATTCGTCATTCGACCCTGATATCCCGTCGAATTGCCTAACAGCAGAATTCGGCCACCGGTCTCGTTACGGAGTCGGCAACTTCTTGTACGAGATGTCGAACCAGCGGATCTTGTCTTGCAGGGAAACCACATTGCCGATCACGATGGTCGCCGGACCCTGCGGGGAAATGAGATCCTGCGCGATGCTTTCGAAAGTTCCGATTGAAGTTTCCTGATTGGGTCTCGCGCCATTTGCAATTACCGCCATGGGAGTCGAAGCCGCACAGCCATCCGCAATGAAGCTTTCGATGATCGACGGCATTCGGGTAAGACCCATTAGAACAACAACCGTGCCGCCGGCCTTTACCAGGCTTCGGGCAGCGGCCCATTCGCCGGAGCGGAGATCGTGCGATCGGCTGCCGGTGATTACCATAAATGAATGGGCGTGCTGGCGGTGCGTCACCGGAATGCCGGCATAAGCCGGCGCGGCGATGGCGCTGCTGACGCCCGGTACGATCTCAAATGGAATGCCCGCCGCAACCAGCGCCTCGGCCTCTTCAGCGCCGCGCCCGAATACAAAAGGATCGCCACCTTTGAGGCGGCAAACGGTCTTGCCGAGCCGCGCATGCTCTATCAACAGGCGATGTATACGATCCTGCTGTTCGTCCTCGTTGCCGGGCTGCTTTCCTACATCGAGGACTTCGGCATCCGTGCGGACTTCCTCCAGAAGCCTCGGGTCTATGAGGCGATCGTGCAGGACCACGCCGGCTTCGCGCAGGCACGCCAGGCCCCGAACCGTGATCAACTCCGGATCACCGGGTCCGGCTCCGACAATGTATACAGTGCCGGGAACGTTCATCTTGTGGGCTGCTCCTGCTGGAAGTATTCCTCGATTACCCGTCGAATCAACCGCTGCGCTCCTTCGCGATCGCCGGTTGACAACAACGGAAGGACGCCGCTCTCAATGATTCTGTAATGGAGTTCCTTCCGGCGTTCGAAATCCGAAACCCGCTGCCGGATTTCGGGACGAATTTCGGCGAGAAGGCTCAGCAATTCGCCATACTCCGGCCCGATCAAGCCTGAAAGGCGCTGCCGGAGGTATGCGGCCAGGCCGGGACTCTTCGCATTGGTCGAGATGGCCACGGTCACGTCGCCCTGTTGAATTATGGCCGGAGCGATGAAGTCGCACAGTTCCGTTTCATCCACCGTATTGACGATCGTGCCCGATTTCCTCGACTCTTCCCAGATGGCCTTGTGGAGCTCGGGATCATCGGTGGCGGAAATCACCAGGAACGCTCCGGCGCAATCACCGGCTTGGTAACGGCGCCGTTCAAGGGTGATCGTGTTCGAAATTGCCAGCGATTCCAAATGAGGCGTGACGCAGGGGCTGATGACGACTACTTCCGCCCCGCAGCCCATGAGCAATTTTACTTTGTGCTCGGCGATCTTGCCGCCGCCGACTACGACGGCGCGTCTGCCATTCAGATTCAGGAATGCCGGGTAGAACATGGTTTTACTTCTTTTCGAAGAATCGCGCGACGGCGCTCACGAGGGAAGCCATCTTTGGTTCCTTCGGAAGGATCTTCGGCGCTACGCCGTGTTCGCCAAGCGCCCGAGTGGTGACTTCGCCGATCGAAGCCACCGCCGGCCCGTTGTTCAGGCAATTCGTGAGGGCCAGCGCATTCCCCAGGCCGGTGGCAGCCTCGAAAAGGAAGTGCACCTGAAATGCGCTGGTGAATGGAATCACGTCGATCTGCTTTTCCAATAATTTTTCAACAAGCGCGTTGATCACAGTCCGGTCCGAGGCCGATCCATAGTTATAAACCTGCACGGTCTGGATCTCCGCTCCCTGGGAGACCAGCGCGGAACACAGTTCCGGATTTGGTACCCCGTAGAGCTGCACGCCCACACGCTTTCCGCGAAGATCCTTGTCTGCGAGCGTTTCGATGATGCCAGCCGACGTCGGAATCTTTGGCGTAATGTCGACCTTGATGCCGACCTGGTGGAGCGCCGTCACTGGCTTGGGACCACGCGCCACAATCGTCATCTTCTGAAGCGCGGAGAGAACCTCGGGTTTGCATCCCATCGACTCGGCTTCCCCGAGCAGGAGCCGGGCTCCAACACCCGTGAGAAAAATCATCATGTCGAGCGAGCCGGAGGTGATCAGTCTAACGAATGCCTGTAGCTCGCCGCGATTTTCAACCGGCCTTTCTTCCATGAGCGGGCAGATATACAGCTTCGCTCCAAGCCGTTCAAACAGCTTCGCGAATTCCTTCGTATAGCGATGTTCGGTTATGGCAACGGTGATGTTTTCAAGCGGCTGGGGCATAGAGCCA